>JANNQE010000283.1:0-1901 GCA_031441625.1 Planctomycetia bacterium | reverse complement strand
GGCGACGGCCTGCTCCAGGATCAGGCGTTCGGCGTCCGTGGAATACTCGAGGGTGAGCGTCGGCTTCCGTGCCTCCGGTGGGGGTGTCAGGTCCGCAACTACCATACCCGAAACCCCGTGCCAAAATCTCCAGGGGCACCCTAGACACTTCAGGAAAGTGTTTCTTTAGCGGAGGGTGGGGGGCATCCGCAACTGCCCGCAGCACGGCACGGCCAGGGGGGTCTTGCCGTCGAACGGCGGCTTGCCGGCTACCGCCTCGTACAGCACCACCGCCAGGCTGAACAGGTCGGCCCGCGCGTCCACCTCGTCCCTGCGGGCCTGCTCCGGGGCCATGTAAAGGGGCGTGCCGGACACAAACCCGGTGCGGGTGAGTTTCAAATCCTCGGCGGCGCGGGCGAGGCCGAAGTCGGTCAGTTTCACCTTGTCGCCGGCCTCGATCAGGATGTTGCCCGGCTTCAGGTCGCGGTGGATGAGGCCCTGAGAGTGCGCGGCGGCCAGCCCGGCGGCGGCCTGGGCACCCAGGCGGGCGGCGTCGGCCACGCTGAGGCGGCCCACCCGGCGCAGCCGTTGTTCCAGGCTCTCCCCCTTGATCAGTTGCATCACCAAGTAAGGCAGCCCGCTCCGCTCGTCCACGTTCGTTTGGTAGAGGGTGACGATGTTCTCGTGCGATACGGCGGCTGCGACGCGGGCCTCACGGAAAAACCGCTGGCGGGCGACTTGGTCACTGCTCAGATAGGGGTCAAGTACGAATGCCGTTGCGTGAGTGCGCAACTGGTTGTCCTGTCGGGGATTTGAGCTGGCGAAGAGTGGCGACGTCCGGCCAGAGTGGGGGTTCTCACACCTTCCACCCGACCGGACGTCGCCATGGGCAGTTTCGCCGCCGCCGTCGCCCAAATCAAGGGCACCCTCGAACAGGTCCTTCCCGACGCCGTCGTCGACCACGTTGCCGGCCTTCTCGACCTCTCCTGGCGCGACTGCACCCTCACCCCCGCCGTCACGGTGCGACTCGCGGTGCGACGCTGCCTCGAAGGCGGCACCGCCGTCAGCCACCTGCGGCACCTCAGCGGCCTCGACTTCCACCGCTCCTCCTACGGCCGGGCCGTGCAACGGCTGCCGGAGACCTTCTTCACGCTGCTCGCCGGCGCCGTCACGCGCAAGCTCCGCCGTGACCGCCCCGCCCCGCTCTGGCACGGCCACCGCGTCCTGCTCCTGGACGGCAGCGGCGTCTCGATGCCGGACACGCCGGAACTGCAGGCCGCGTTCGGCCAGCCCGGCGGCCAGCGACCCGGCTGCGGCTTCCCGGTGGCGCACCTCTTGGCCCTCTTCGACCACAAGACCGGCTACCTCGTCGAGACGCACCTGGCCCCGCTCCGCACGCACGACCTCGCCCACGCGGCGACGATGCACGACGCGATGCAGGCCGGCGATTTGCTCCTGGCCGACCGGGCATTCGGCTCGTTCGCCCACCTCGCGCTGCTGCGGAAGCGCGGCCTGCACGGCCTGTTCCGTCAGCACCAGCGGCGGCCGCGTGGCCTGCGGCGCGACCGCCGCGTGACCGACCCGAAGCCGAAGGAAAAACCCTCGTGGTTGACCGCCGAGGCGTACGCCGAACTGCCGGCGACGATCGTCGTGCGCGAGGTGCGGGTGAAGGTCCGCGTGCCGGGCTGTCGCGTGCGACACCTGGTGCTGGTGACGACGCTCCTGGACCGCGAGAAGTACCCGGCCCGCGACCTGGCGAAGCTCTACGAACGGCGCTGGCAGGTCGAGAAGAGCCAAGCAGACTACCCCTCAAGCAGGAGGTGGGTCGGCGACTGGCGGATCGGTTACCATCGACGTGACGGCGTTGCTCGCACTGGCCACGTGGTGCCGGCAGCGCCTGGACGACTCCACCGGAGGAACCG
>JANNQE010000282.1:0-7629 GCA_031441625.1 Planctomycetia bacterium | reverse complement strand
CCCCCCCCCCGGGGGGGGGGCGCGCGCCCCCCCCCCCGCCCCCCCCCGCGCGCGCCCCCCCCCCCCCCCCCCCCCCCCCCACCCCCGACCGCACTCCGCACTCCCCTGCCCCCCTTCGCCGTGATGGGTGTCGGCAGTTGGCCGCGGCCCGGCTGGCTGCTGAAGGCGCTGCACGAGCGGCTGAGCGGGCGGCTGGGCGAAGATGAGTTTCAACAGTACGCCGACGACGCCGTGCGGCTATCGGTGGCCGCCCAGGAGCGGGCCGGGGTGGATGTCATTACCGACGGCGAACAGCGAAGGGACAACTACGCCAGCTTCGTCGGCGGGCGGCTGGACAACTGCCAACTCATCCCCATCACCGACCTGCTGCCGTACGTGACCGACCCGGACGAATTCGCGGAAGAGTTGAAAGCTCTCGACGTGCCGGCCGACCAAGTGCGGCACCCGGCCGTGTTCGGCAAGATCGGCCGGAGCAAGCCGCTGGCCGTCCACGAACTGCAGCGGGTGCGGCGGTTCACCAGCAAGCCGGTGAAAATTGCCCTGCCGGGGCCGTACCTGCTCACCCGCACCATGTGGCTGGAGTGCGTGGCGGACAAGGCGTACCCGACCCGCGAGGAACTGGCCGTCGATGTGGTGCGGGTGCTGCGAGAAGAGTTGGCCGAGTTGTTGGCCGAAGGGGCGGCGATCGTCCAGTTCGACGAGCCGGTGCTGACGGAGGTGGTGTTCACCCGGCCGACCGCCGGCGGGCGGTCGTTCATGTGCGGGGCACTGGGCGAGAAGAAGGACACGAAGAGCGAGTTGGAATTCGCAGGTGAACTGCTGCGCGCGGTGTTCGCCGGCTTCCCCGCCGAGCGGCTGGCCCTGCACGTGTGCCGCGGAAACTGGAGCCGCGACGAGACGGTGGCCCTGTCCGGCCCCTATACTCCTCTTGTTCCGCTGCTGCGCACGCTGCCGGTCGGCACGTTCCTGCTGGAAATGGCCACGCCCCGTGCGGGCGAGTTGGAACCGCTCCGCGACCTCCCTCTCGGCAGCCGACTCGGTTTGGGCTGCGTCAACCAGAAACTCGACCGGGTCGACCCGGTCGGAGATATCGTGCAACGGGCTGAAGCGGCGGTGGCGCTGCTCGGCCCGGACCGTGTGTTCCTCAATCCCGACTGCGGGTTCGCGACATTCGCGGACAACCCGCTCGCCTCGGCCGAAGTGGCCGAGGGCAAGTTGGGGGCCATCGTTCACGCCGCCCGCACGTTGCGGGACAGGCACTTCTCGGGGTAGCTCCGGCGCGTGTCGCCGGGGCGGGCGGTCGCCGTCCCGAGGGGTGTGGGCGTGTCTTGGCCAGTTCCTCCGTCTCCATTGGAGTGTGTCAACATGACGTCCCGTATTCGGCGACCGCGGTCGGGGTTCACCCTGATCGAACTGCTGGTGGTGATCGCCATCATCGCCATTCTCATCGGCCTGCTGCTGCCTGCGGTGCAGAAGGTGCGCGAAGCCGCCGCCCGCATGCAGTCGTCCAACAACCTGAAACAGATCGGCTTGGGCGCTCAGAACTTCTACAGCACCCACGACAGCTTCCCGCCCATGTTCGGCGCGCTCACCCGCGGGTCGGCCGACACCGCCGGCGGGTCGATCTTCTACCACCTGCTGCCATACCTCGAACAAGACAACGTCCACCGCATGGGCGTGGACGCCTCGCGGTCGGTGCCGCTGAAAGTGCTCCGCGCCCCGCTCGACCGCACCTACCCGGACTCGGGCGTTTACACCCTGCCCACAGGCCCGCGGGCGCAGGCGGCCACCACGTTCCCCACCCTGTACCCGGCCTGGGCGAACCAGGCCAACACCACCTGGGGGGTGAGCAGCTACTCGGCCAACTGGCAGGTGTTCGGCGACAGCCCGGCCAAGATCGCCAAGGTGAGCGACGGCCTGTCGAACACGTTCGTCTTCGGCGAGCGGTACGCCACCGCCACCGGCGGCGGGTCCTTCGGGGCGTTCGGCAACCTGTGGGCGTACGGCGTTGACCCCCGCACCATGCCGACCGACTTCAACCCGGCTCTCGGGGCCAACCAGTACCCCGGCGACGCCCAGTGGGCGAACGGCATGGTCGCCAGTTCGCTGTACAACAGCCCGTACCACCCGCGGAACGGGTTCGTCAACCGCGGCGGGGCCGTCACCGGCACCTGGCCCGACACCCGCCCGTGGATGTGCCGCTGCATGCGGCGGCCGGAGTTCGCCCCGCCGGTGAACAACGTCCACCCGCAGAAGTCGCAGGGCCTCGTCTCGCAGGGCATTTTGATCGTCATGGGCGACGGCAGCGTGCGGTTCGTCAGCTCCAGCTGCACCGACGAGACGTGGGTGGCCATCGAGACGCCCGAGTACGGCGAAGTCGTCCAGCCGAACTGATCCGTTGATCACTTCAGACCCCAGCCTTCACAGGCTGGGGTCGTCATCTCTCCATCCCGTTGAGTCCGCCCATGCGCCCGTGGCTCGCCCCCCTCCCGCTCGTCGCCCTGCTCGCGCTCGGGTGCGGCCGGTCCGACACCCCCGCCTTGCAACCGGGCGACGTCGTCCGGCCGGAACTCTCGTTCGCTCCCGACGAGCCGTGGCACACTGGGGACCGGATCGCCGTCGGCGTGCTCCTCCAGGGCGAGCGACCGGGCGGCGAGCGGTACTACCTGAAGGACGCCGACGTGACCCTCGAGCGGGTGGTCATGAGTGGGCGCATCACGTTCTTCGACGGCGACCG
This sequence comes from Planctomycetia bacterium, assembly GCA_031441625.1. Taxonomy (GTDB): domain Bacteria; phylum Planctomycetota; class Planctomycetia; order Gemmatales; family Gemmataceae; genus JALHQU01. The sequence continues at coordinate 4,892 of JANNQE010000282.1, read as the reverse complement.
GGTGGTCGGTGTGCCGCTCGACGTGTCGCTCGTTCACGACTGTTGAGGGGACGGCCGCTTCCTCGCCTCGGTCGAGGCGAAAGTGCTGGTGCCGGCGGGCGTCACCCGCGCGCGAATTGAAGTGAGCGTCACGTACCCGGCGGAGGGTGTCAGCTTTCTGACGGCAGCTACGGAAGTGACCATCAAGCCGGAGTAATTGCCGCCTGCCGGGTGGAGCTTCCGTCAGGGCATCACGTTGTTCACCACCTTCACCGTCGGTCCGAAGGTGACGTCGTAGGTCACGGTCTCGGTGCGGGCTTTCGCCTTTCCCTTCTGGACTGTCAACTTGACCTCGCACCGCACCGCCTGCACCGAATCGACATACTTGGCCGTGCCCATCTCAAACGACACCAACTTCTCTCCGGCGTTCCACATCGCCTCGTTGAACTCGACGGGCTTCAACTCGTCCGGTTTGCCCCCAGCCTGCCACTTGTCGAGCGCGGCCTTCACGTGCCCCTTGGCCTCGTCCACCTTCGCCCCATTGAACCCGCACCCGGCCACCAACAGCAGCGGAACTGCCACCACCCACCAGCGGTTCATCTCATTCCCTCTAAGTCCAATTGACCTCATCGGCCATTCTACCGCCCTGGTCTGGTGGTTCAACCGCGCGGTCCATGGTCAATGCTCGTGATCGGAGCTGGATCACGCCAGCACGCCCTGAACCACCTCGCCGTGGACGTCGGTCAGGCGGAAGTCGCGGCCGGCATGCTTGTACGTCAGCTTCTTGTGGTCCAGCCCGAGCAGGTGCAGGATCGTCGCGTGCAGGTCGTGGAAGTGGACCTTGTCGGTCGCCGCGTAGAACCCGTACTCGTCGGTCGTGCCGTAGCTGGTGCCCGCCTTCACCCCTCCGCCGGCCAGCCAGTAGGTGAAGGCGTGCGGGTGGTGGTCGCGGCCGTCCTTCCCCTGGGCCACCGGCGTGCGGCCGAACTCCCCGCCCCACACCACCAGCGTGTCCTTCAGAAGCCCCCGCGCCTTCAGGTCGGTGAGCAGCCCGGTGATCGGTTTGTCCACCGCCAGGGCGTTGCGGCCGTGCCCCTTCCGCAAGTCGCCGTGCTGGTCCCAGTGGTAGCTGTGCGAGCACTGCACGAACCGCACCCCGGCCTCGGCGAACCGGCGGGCCATGAGGCACTGCCGGCCGAACCCGGCCGTGGTCGGATCGTCCAGGCCGTACAGGGCTTTGGTTTCCTTCGTCTCTTTGCTCAGGTCCTGCACGTCCGGGGCGGCGGTCTGCATGCGGAACGCCATCTCGAACGACTGGATGCGGCCTTCGAGTGCCGGATCGGGGCCGACGTGCGCCAGCCGTTCGCGGTCCATCTCGCCGAGCAGATCCAGTTCCCGCCGCTGCTGGTCCCGCGGGGTGGTGCCTGAGATGAACGGCACGGTCGCCTTGTCCGACGAGATGCCGGCGTTGCCGAGCGGGGTGCCCTGGTGGATAGCGGGCAGGAACGCGGACGAGTAGTTGTTCACCCCGCCGTGCGAGAGCGACGGGCAGATGGTGACGAACCCCGGCAGGTCGCGGTTCTCGGTGCCCAGGCCGTACGTCACCCAACTGCCCATGCTCGGCCGCACGAACGTGTCCGACCCCGTGTGCAACTCCAGCAGCGCCCCGCCGTGCCGCGAGTTCGACCCGTGCATCGACTTGATGAAGCACAGGTCATCGACCACGGTGGAGAGGTGCGGGAACAGTTCCGACACCGTCGCCCCGCTCTGCCCGTACTGCTTGAACTTCCACGGTGAGGCGAGCAGGTTGCCCGTCTCGCCGGACACCACCCGCGGCTTGGGGAAGGGCAGCGGCTTGCCGTCGTCCTCCGTCAGCTTCGGCTTGTGGTCGAACGTGTCCACGTGGCTCGGCCCGCCGTGCATGAACAGGAAGATCACCCGCTTCGCCTTCGCGGCGAAGTGCGGGGCTTTCGGTGCCAGCGGATCGACAACCGGCTTCGCCTCGGACGCGGCCAGCAAGTCGGCGAGCGCGAGCAGGCCGAAGCCGGTGCCGGCGGAGCGGAGCATGTCACGGCGGGAAAACATCGGCGGTCACTCCACGAAGGCGAATTCGGCGGACGACAGCAGCACCCGACACAGGCTCTGCCACGCTTTCAGCTTCTTCGCGTCGGTGGACACGTCCGACGCGGCCAGGAACCTCAGCACCCGTTCCGTTTCGATGGTCGTCGGCGGGCGGGTGTACACGCGGCGGTACGCCTCGTTGATTCGCGTTGCGTCGTCGCCCTTCACTTCCAGCAGCGACTTGGCGAACGCCGCCGAACTCTGATCGGCCACACCGCTGTTCAGGTGGAACAGCGCCTGCGCCGGCACGGTGGTTTGCGGGCGAAGGCCGGAGGTTGTGGACGGGTCGGGGAAGTCGTTCACCTGGAACACGTCGAACAGCCCGCTGCGGATGACCGGCAGGTAGACCGAGCGCCGCGGGGCGGTGAAGTCGATCGACCCGCGGCCGCCGGTGCTGTTCACGTAGTCGCGGCTCTTGGTGGGGAGCAGCGTGCCGCCGGCCTTGCGGTCCAGGTTGCCGGCGACGGCGAGCATGCCGTCCCGCAGTTCTTCCACGTCCAGCCGCCGGCGGTTGAACCGCCAGTACGCGCGGTTCTCCGGGTCGGCCTTGAACTTGTCGGCATCGAACTCCGTGCTCATCCGGTACGCGACCGACTTCACGATCAGCCGGTGCAGGTGCTTCACGCTCCACCCGGACGCGACGAACTCCGAGGCCAGGTAATCCAGCAACTCGGGGTGCGTCGGCCGTTCGCCGAGGCGGCCGAAGTTGTCCGGCGTGCGGACCAGGCCGGTGCCGAAGTGCCCGAGCCACACGCGGTTGGCCATCACGCGGGCGGTCAGGGGGTTCGTCGGACTGGCCACCCACTCGGCCAGTTCCAACCGCCCGCTACCCTTCGTGATCGCCTCTTGCTTCTCCCCGGCGACGATGACCGGGAACCGCCGCGGCGTCTCGGCACCGAGCGTCAGGTGGCTACCACGCAGGTGAATGCGGAGGTTCTGTGCTTTGGCGTCCTCTTCCACCGCCATCGCCTCGTCGATCACCGGCTTCGCCTTCTCGACGGCGGCCAGTTCGTCCTTCGCCTTCTTCACCTCGGCGGCAAGCGTCGCGTCAACCGCCGCGTCCAGTTCCGGCGAACCCTTGAACGGCCCTTGCGGGTCGGTGGCAATCTTCAGCAGTTCGTCCGCGGCGGGCAACTCGTCCTTCCACTTCTCGGCGGTCTTCACCCACGCCCGCAAGAGCGGCAGCAACAACTTCTTCTCCTTCGCCAGTTCCACCGTCGTCGGCTCCTTCGGCTTGCCGGCCAGTTGCAGCGCAGCTTCGGCGTACTCACTCGCCCGCTTGCGTTCCGCGTCGAGCCGGGTCTTGACCGCGTCGCGGAGTTGCTTCTCCGGCTTCTTCACCATGTCGCTCGCGGCGGCCCGCTTCTTCTCGAACTCGGCCAGCTTCGCCACGCTCTCCGCCGAGCCGACCGGCCGCTCGTGCCACTGGGCCACGACGCCGTAACTGCGCATCGACTTGGTGGAGTAGAACATGCCGGCGACGGCGTAGTAGTCGGCCTGCGTCAGCGGGTCGAACTTGTGGTCGTGGCAGCGGGCGCAGCCGAGCGTCAGCCCGAGGAACGCCTGCCCGAGCGTATCGACCTGCTCGTCGATGATGTCCATCCGCATCTTCATCGGGTCGTCTTCGGCCAGCATCTTCGGGCCGATGACGAGAAAGCCGGTGGCGGTCACGCGGTCGGCGCGCTCCTCCGGCGTGCCGCCGGGCAGCAGGTCGCCGGCGATCTGCTCCTTCACGAACTGGTTGTACGGCTTGTCGGCGTTGAAGCTGCGGATGACGTAATCGCGGTACCGCCAGGCGTTGCCGTGGGCCAGGTTCTCGTCCATGCCGTTGCTGTCGGCGTACCGGGCCACGTCCAACCACCGCCGGCCCCACTTCTCGCCGTAGGCCGACGACGCCAACAGGCGATCAACCAGCTTGTCCCACGCTTCGGGGGAAGTGTCATTCTCGAACGCTTCCACTTCGGCGGCTGTCGGCGGCAGGCCGGTCAGGTCGAACGTGAGCCGGCGGATGAGCGTCCGTTTGTCGGCGGCGGGGGCAGCGGTCACGCCGGTCGCCTTCCGCTTCTCGTCGATGAAGTGGTCAATCGGGTTCTTCCCCGTGTCGGCCGGCACCACCTTCTTCACGGGTTGGAACGCCCAGAACGCTTTCTCCTCGTCGGTGAAGGTGCGAACGGCGACGGCCTTCGCGGGTTCGGGCACCACCGGCTTGGCATCCGGCCACACCGCCCCGGCCTTCACCCACGCTGCCAAAGCGGCGATGTCGGCGGCGGGCAGTTTGTCCTTCGGCATCTTGAGCTGTTCGTTGTGCCGAACCGCGATCACGAGTAGGCTCTGCTCCGGCTTGCCGGGCACGATGGCCGGCCCGCTCTCCCCGCCCTTCAGCATGCCCGCGAGCGAGTCGAGCCGCAGGTCGCCCTTCGGCTTCTTCTCGCCGTGGCAGCCGAGGCACTTCTCGACCAACAGCGGGCGGATGACCTTCTCGAACTGCTCGTCCGGGGTCGCCGCACGCACTCCCCCGATGAACACGAGGAGACACACTGCAGAAAAAATCCGCGGCACGGTGTCGGCTCCAGTGCGTGGAGGGTCGGTGGGCAGAACGACCGGAGGTACGGCCGTGGGAGGGAGGCTGTGTGAAATGCTACCAGAGTGGTTTGCACACCGCAAGAAGTACTGAGCCGAAGCGGGTGGGGTGTGCCTGCGGATTTTGGCGAACCCGGCACGCAACGGCTGTGGGTGCGTGGGCATTGTGGCTCGCACCCACGGCCCTTGCGTGCCGGGTTCGCCCGGATGCC
>JANNQE010000281.1:0-5000 GCA_031441625.1 Planctomycetia bacterium | reverse complement strand
AGCGGGGGGCGTTAGCCCCCAGGTTCGGGAAATCACCAGGGGGCGAACGCCCCCCGCTCGCCCGAACCACCAGAAGCCCCATGCGCCGCACCCTGTTCACCCCCACGCGGGCCGTTCTCGGGCTGGTCCTGCTCGCCGGGCTGGTGGTCGGCGGGCTGGCCTGGGTGAGCGTGTCCGCGCTGCAGGCCGAGGCCGACCGCCGCCGCTCCCACGCCGACCACGACCGCGGCACCCGCGAGCACTTCGCCCTCTGGCGACTCGACAGCCACCTGCTCGCCCCGCTCGGGGTCGAGAACAACCGCCCGTTCACCAACTACTCGGCCCTCGCGGCCCCCGCCGCAGTGGTGCTCGACGAGTCCGGCCTGCCCACCGCCGACCCCGGCCGCGTGCCCTCCCCGCTCCTGTCCGCCGACCTGCCCGCGTGGATGGTGCTGCACTTCGAGTTGGACGCCGAACGCGGTTGGCGGTCCCCGCAGGTGCTGCCGCCCGCCCTCGCCCGCTCGCTGGCCGCCGAGCCGCTCAACCTGCCGCTCACCAACTGCACCCCCGCCCGCGGCGACCACCTGAACCGCCTCCGCGCCCGCTTCCCGCTGCCGACCACCCTGGCCGCGCTCGCCGCACTCGACCGCCGCGACCGCACCACCCCGCCGTACTTCGTGCCGGTGGCCCTGGCCGACGAGCCGGCCGCCGACAAGCCGACGTACACCCCGCACGACGGCACCGGCCGCCCCTCCCCCGTCGAACTCGGCACCTCCGCCCGCGGGTTCGCCTTCGACACGACCGCCCACCCCGCGAAGGCCGACCGCGACGGCCCGGCCGAACCCAAACCCGGCCCGAAGGCGGACGAGGTGGTCGTGGCGTGGAAGCGGTACACCACCGGGGAGGACGTGGGAGCGTCGAGCGTCTCGGTGCCGGCGACCGTGCAGGAGGTGGAACTGTCGCCCGAGGCCCGCGCCCGCAAGGGGGCGTTCGGCCAGATGCAGGCGTCGCGGGCCGGCGGGTACGAGCCGGTCGTGTCGAACGTCGCGCTGCCCAGCTTCGGGCTGAAGGCACCCGCGCCCGGCACCCCCACGCCCACCAGCAGCGTGAAGCCCGGCCCGCCGCTCACCGACGAGGAGAAGAACTACCGCAACACGAGCGAGTGGGCCGAGCGGCTGGCGAAGACCATCACCGACCGCTCGCAGAAGGACGCCGAGAGGCTGCGGGAGGCGGTGGAGCAGAAGACGGCGAACGCGCCGACGAGGGGTGCGGAAATCATCCCCGACCGCCTGCGGGCGCGGACCCCGCTCGGGCTGGTGACGATGAAGGACGGCGACCCGGACGGGCTGGCGGCGGTGCCCAAGTCGGCCCCGGTCGTCACCCCAGTGGCCGTGCGGCTCAGCCCGCTGTGGGCGGCGTGGCTGACCGCGACCGACGGCACCGTTCACCTGCTGCTCGTGCGGGCCGCGGTGGTCCGCGACGGCGTGGTGTATCAGGGTGTGCTGCTCGACTGGCAGGCGCTGCGGCCGGAGTTGACCGCGCTCGTGACCGACCTGTTTCCCGACGCCGAACTCGCCCCGCTCGGCGACGGCCCGAACCCCGATCCGGAAACGACGCTGAACACGCTGCCGGTGCGGCTGGTCACCCACGACGCAGCCGAGCCGGCCGACCCCGGCTTCACCCCCCTGCGGCTGGGGCTGGTGATCGCGTGGGCGGCGGCACTGCTGGCGATCGCGGCGGTGGCCGTCGGCGGGCGGGCGGCGCTCGTCACGGCCGAGCGGCGGATGCGGTTCGCCTCGGCCGTCACGCACGAACTGCGAACCCCCCTCACCGCCCTTCAGCTTCACCTCGACCTGCTGACGAGCGGGCTGATTACGGACGAAGCGAAGAAGGCCGAATACCTGGCCACCGTCGCCGCCGAGACCGACCGCCTGAACCGGCTCGTCGAGAACGTCCTCGACTTCGCCCGGCTGGAGAAGTCGAGCGCGCTGGCGATGGCCCGGCCGATCCCGGTGGAAGCGGTGTTCGCCACGCTTCAGTTCACATGGGCCGACCGACTGCGCGGCGAAGGCTTCGAACTGGTGGCGGAAGAGAACACGCCGGACGGCCGCACCGTCACGTTCGACCCGCGGGTGCTCGAGCAGGTGCTAGGCAACCTGATCGACAACGCCCGCAAGTACGCCAAGACGGCCACCGACCGCCGCATCTGGGTGCGGGCGACCGCGACCGCCGGCAAGGTGGCGATTGAGGTGGAAGACCGCGGGCCGGGCGTGCCGCCGGGCGAGGAGAAGGCCATCTTCAAGCCGTTCAGCCGCGGCAGCACGAGCACCGACACCGGCGGGGCGGGGCTGGGCCTGGCACTGGCGAAGGAGTGGGCCGAACTGTTCGGCGGCAGCCTGACGTACCGACCGGGGGGCGACGGCGGCGCGTGCTTCCGGCTGGAGCTGCCCTCCGGTTAGCCCGACGCGAGAGCGAGGGCATTCAACATGGAACCGGGAACGCAGTGTCCGGGGTGAAACAACTCCACCCGGTCACTGCGTTCCCGGTTCTAACAATCCGACTCCATCACCCCGGAGCCTTCCCCCATGCGGCCCGCTCACCTGGCCTTCGCCGTTCCCGTGCTGCTCGCCGTGGTGCTGGCCACCTGCCCCCGCCCGGCGGCCGGGTGTGCCGTCCTCCCGCCGAAGGACGGCACCACCACCATCAGCAGCGAGTCCGCGCTCATCATCTACGACTCCGCGACGAAGACGGAACACTTCATCCGCACGGCCAGCTTCCAGTCCACGTCGAACGAGTTCGGGTTCATGGTGCCGACGCCCACGAAGCCTGAGTTGGCGGAAGCTTCAGCGGATGTGTTCGGCGCGCTGGTCGAAGTCACCAAGCGGCGGACGGTGGTGCAGAGGCGGGCGAAGGAACTCGACTTCGGATGCGGGATGATGCCGATGGCGGATGCCCAGTTGTCGAAGATCGGGTCGGCGCTGTCAGACTCAGCCGGTGGGGTCAAGGTGGTGGAGCAAAAGCGCGTCGGCGACTTCGACGCGGTGGTGCTGCAAGCGGCCGAGCCGAAGACGCTCCGCGACTGGCTGACGGCCAACGGGTACGACGCCCGCCCGGCGCTCGACCCGTGGTTCGAGGCGTACACGAAGGGCCAGTGGTTCATCACCGCGTTCAAGATCGCGGCCGACTCGCCGGCGGCCGGCGGGAACACGCTCGCCCTCACCGCGGCCGTGCGCATCAGTTTCCCGACCGAGCGGCCGTTCTACCCGTACCGCGAGCCGGCCGACATGCAGGCGGTGACGGGGCAGCGGCAACTGCGGCTGTTCGTGCTGAGCGACGACCGCGTGAGCGGCACCATCGGCGACGGCGACGGCGCGAAGGCGTGGGCGGCCCGCACCGAGTGGTCGAACAAGGTGCCGGCCGAGCGGATGGCGGCGGTGGCGGACAAGGGCAAGCTGCCGGCGAGCGTGGGCACCCGCGTTTGGCACCTGACGGAGTTCACCGACCCGTCGTCGCCCCGACCGGGCACGGACGAACTGTATTTGACCAGAGCCGCGGACCAGTCGAACGTCGAGCGCCCGCCGCTCGTCGTGTGGGAGGAGTACGACCCGTGGCCGTGGCTCTTCGGCACCATCGCCGTGCTGGCCGCCGTGCTGCTCGGGTTCATGGTGTGGAAGGCGGTGAAGCCGAAACCGAAGGCGTGAGCGGCGGTTACCCACCAGCCGCCGGCTGCGGTTGCCCGGCCATGAAGATTGTCATCCCCGGCGGGTCGGGGCAGGTCGGCACCCTGCTGGCACGCGCCTTCATCGCCGACGGCCACGCCGTCACCGTTCTCAGCCGCAAGCCAAATAGGGTGGCCCGCTCTCTCCGAGAGCGGGAACAAGGCACCGACTCTCGGAGAGAGTCGGCCACCCTACCGTGGCGGGTGCTGCCGTGGGACGCCAAGACCGTCGGCGAATGGGCGGCCGAAGTCGACGGCGCGGACGTGGTCGTCAACCTCGCCGGGCGGAGCGTGAACTGCCGGTACACCGCCGCCAACCGCCACGAAATCAGGCAATCCCGCCTCGACAGCACGCGGGCCGTCGGGCACGCCATCGCCAACTCGTCTCGCCCTCCACGGGTCTGGCTGCAAGCCAGCACGGCCACCATCTACGCCCACCGTTTCGACACGCCGAACGACGAGTTCACGGGTGAGATCGGCCGAACCGACGACGACTCGCCCGACACCTGGCGGTTCAGCACCGACGTGGCGACGAGTTGGGAAGCCGCTGCCGAAGAGACGCCGACCCCGCACACGCGGCGGGTGCTGGTGCGGGCGGCGATGGTCATGACGCCCGACCGCGGCGGGGTGTTCGACGTGCTGCTCGGTATGGTGCGGAAGCGGCTGGGCGGGCACAACGGCGACGGCCGGCAGTTCGTGTCGTGGGTTCACGGCGACGACTTCGTGCGGGCGACCTACGCCATGATCGAGAACGCCGACCTGAGCGGGCCGGTGAACGTCTGCTCGCCGCACCCACTGCCGAACGCCGAGTTCATGCGCGAGTTGCGAACCGCCGCGGGGGTGACGTGGGGTCTGCCGGCGGCGGCGTGGATGATCGAAGTCGGGGCGTTCGTGCTGCGAACGGAGTCGGAGTTGATTCTGAAGAGCCGGCGGGTGGTGCCGGGGAAGCTGCTGAACGCCGGGTTCGCGTTCCGCTTCCCGACGTGGGCGGAGGCGGCAGCGGAGTTGGTGGGGAGGTGGGTGTAGGGTGGTCCGCCCTCGCCGCGGGGGGGTTCCGATTCCGGCTCTCGGCGTGTGCGGGCCACCCTAACGGGGGGGGTCCGTTCCGGCTCTCGGCGAGAGCCGGCCACCCTAATTTCGTCTCCGCTTCCGCGGGCGGTCGTCGTCATCGTCCAACTTCTTCTTCCGCTGCCTCGCCCGCATGACCAGCACCAGCACCACCACGCCGGCGGCCACCAGCACTCCGCCGCACACCCCACCCACTGCCAAAAGGATCCACACCGACGCGCCCGCCGCCGGCGGC
>JANNQE010000280.1:0-2514 GCA_031441625.1 Planctomycetia bacterium | reverse complement strand
CGCGTTTTAGCGGCGGTCGTCGCCCGCTGGCCGGGTGCCTTCGTGGACGACTTGGACGCCCCGGACGCCGCCCCTCAGCCGGCTGCAGGTTTATCAGCCGAGCAGTTTCCAGCCGGGGCGGGACATCTGCTGTTCTACCGAGACGCGGCGATGGCCCAGCACATGGTCGAGGCCGCCTACGCCCCGATGGCCGACGGGGATGGGCCGTTCGCCGTGGCCACCCGCGAGCGGCGGGACGTGGTGTTCGCCATCGCGGGGTTGGACGAAGTGTGGGCGACCAACCACACACCGGGCGGGCCGCACCCGCCGGATCCGTACCGGGCGTGGCTGTGCTCGCCGCTGGTGGTCGAGGTCACGGCCGTCACACCCGGCGACCCGACTTCGCAGTCGTTCTCGTCTTGGGTATTGGCCGAGGTCAAGCGGGCGTGCAGCCCAGACGCCGCCCCAGGAACGTTAGGCTAGCCTAAGTGACTGTCGGGGTTGAATTTCGGGCGTGTCCGTGATTTGGCGCTTGGCTTCGCTCGACTCGCCTTGGCGAGTTTCCACGGTTGATCGGGTTGGTGGACTCGGTCGTCGGCGGGAGTGTCGTTGCGGGAGCTCGGTGTCAAGCCGCCGTCGGTTGCTCCGGCTCGGGCTGGTCGATCTTGCGGAGTTCGTAGCCCAACTCCTTCGCGCGGCGGTGCAGATTCTTCTCCATCCGCTGTTGGTGATCCCGCACGAACTCCGCTTCGCTTTGCTTCTGGTAGGCCACTCCGTACCGCATCACCGCGTAAAAGATCCGCGCCAGCTTGTGCGCCGTCGCCGTGATCGCCTTCGGGGCCCCCAGCCGACTGCGTTTCCGCCGCAGGTCGGCGCCGAGATAGCTCTTGCTCCGCATCAGGCTCCACGCGGCCAGCCGGAAGGTATAGGCCGCGCGGCCTTTGCCGCGCCGCGTCTTGCTCGACTGCACCTTCCCGCCCGTCTTCTTGAAGTTCGGGCACAGGCCCAGCCAACTCGTGAAGTGCTTCACCGTCGGCCACTTCGCGAAGTCGGTTCCCAGTTCGCTGATCAGCGTCAACGCGTTCAGTTCGTCCAGCCCTTCCAACGCCGTCAGGTCGACGCCGAGCATCAGGTACAACGCCGTCCGAACGTCGAAGGTCGGATCGTGCGGCCGGCGGCCACGCACGTGCTTGCGTTTCGCCAGCGGCGGCAACTCGGTCTCCGTTTTCATCCGCCGCAGTTGGGTGGCGATGGCGTCGTCGACCTCGGCGATCATCAACAAGTGCTGCTCCCAGAGGTAGAAGGAACACCGCAATTCCATCAGGTGCTCGTCGCGGTAGCGCCCGTCGAGCGCCGTGGCGATCTCGTCCGCGGTGCGTTTGCAGCGCCGGTCGCGCAGGTTCGCCAGCACGCGGGGATCGCGCTCCCCCGCCAAGATCGCCCGGATGATCTTCAGCCCCGTCACGCCCGTGACGTCCTCGACCGCTGCGGTCAATTTCAGGTTCATCAACACGAGCGCTTTTTGCAAACGCTGGATGAAGTGGCTGCTCCCGCGCACGAGGTTGGCCCGCTGCCGCACGTAATCCCGCAGCGTGTGAGTCGCCTCGTCGGGCTGGAAGATGGAGGGGAGCAGCCCGTGGCGGTGCAGCCGTTGGATCCACTGGCAGTCGAGCCGATCCGTCTTGGGCCGGCCCTGGATCTGCCGGGTGAACTTCGGCGAGGTGATGAGGACATTCCAACCCTCTTCCAGAAGCGTCAGGAAGAGCACGTGGCCGTAGGCGCCCGAGGCTTCGAGCGCCACCGTCGTGACGCCGCAGAATTTCAGCCACGCCATCAGTTCGCGCAACCCCGGCGTGTGGGCGGGGAATTCCCGAGTCGCGGCGGAGCCGTCGGGCGTGTGCTCGACGCAGACCCAGTGCGTCCGATCGCCGACGTCGATGCCGGCGGCATGCGGATTCCGGACCGGCATCGACGCCAACTTCGCCGCCTCTTCCGCTTTTGAACGCAGCCGGGATTCGAGCGAGGGGGCCGCTGGCAGGGACATGGGAACCTCCGTTTGGCGTGAGAAAAACGGAAGTCGGCGGAGGAGTCGGCAATTCGAATCAGCCGTCCCAACGGGATCAAAACGGTGTCGGTGACACCGCCTTGTCACCAAACGAAAGGTCCGAAAATGCCCCTCGACCCAGTCGCCCCAACGAGCCGAGCGTCGCAACGCTCCGAGCATCAGCAACACAACGGGTTTGATCGCCGCTTCCTCCCCTCAGGATAGCCTCCCTCGGCCCACGTTCCCGGCTCGCAGGCTCGGCGCGCCGCCGAAGACGAATGCCCCAGGAACGTTAGGCTAGCCTAAGTGATTGTCGGGGTTGAATTTCGGGCGTGTCCGTGATTTGGCGCTTGGCGTCGCTCGACTCGCCTTGGCGAGTTTCCACGGTTGATCGGGTTGGTGGACTCGGTCGTCGGCGGGAGTGTCGTTGCGGGCGCTCGGCTCGTTGGGGCGACTGGGTCGAGGGGCATTTTCGGACCTTTCGTTTGGTG
>JANNQE010000279.1:0-3223 GCA_031441625.1 Planctomycetia bacterium | reverse complement strand
AACGGCGACTGACTGCGACCCGTGACACCAACTCCCACCGCGAATGTGTGGTTCGCCCCCCGCGCGCGCGCCGGGCTAACAGGTGGTTCGCGCCACCTCGCCTGTACCGTGTCCGCGAAGGCCAACGCCCCTCGCTCGCGCGTCGGGCTAACAGGACATTGAGTGCGCTTCGCTGACCGGCAATCGGGTGCGTGGAGTCACCTGATGCCCTTCGACAGTGCCCGGACTGCGCCAACGCTTGAAACACCGCCACCGGGCGTGGTAGAATCCACATCATGAACACCGCGACACCAGCCCCGCAAACCGAAGCCGAAGTCTGGATGCGGATCATGTACCCCGAGCGTGAACTGACACCCAAAGTGGCCCAGGCCATCCTCCAGTTGACGTTCCCGTCGCACGACCTCGGTCAGATGAACGAGCTGTCGGCGAAGGCCCGAGCGGGCACGCTGACCGCCGAAGAGGACCGCGCGATGGACGCGTTCGAGCGGGCGGGGGCGATCCTCTCCATCTTGAAGTCGAAAGCCCGCCGGGTGCTCCGCCCCGCCGCCCGGTGAAGTCGCCCATGAACGCCCGTCTTGCCGAACTGGTCTGGGCGCGAGCGGCGAATTGTTGCGAGTATTGCCAACTGCCACAGCCACTGGACGACCTCCCCTTTCAGATCGACCACATCATCGCCCAGCAGCACGACGGCCCGACGGTCGCGAGCAACTTGGCCCTGGTGTGCTTTGCCGACAACCACCACAAAGGGCCGAACATCGCGGGGGTCGATCCGAAGACCCGAAAACGCACCTGGCTGTTCCACCCGCGGCGACACAAGTGGGCGAGGCATTTCCGCTGGGACGGCCCCGTCCTCGTCGGCCGGACGGCGGTCGGCCGAACGACCGTCGCTGTCCTCGCCATCAACCTGCCCCACCGCGTCCAGCAACGGGCCCAGTTGATTGCCGAAGGTGTCTTTCCGCCGACAAGTGCCGAAGCAGATTGAGCCGGGATGTGATGCGGTCTCGACCACTCGTCGTCGGCTGGCACAATCCAGGTCGGTACAATCCCCACCATGCCTTTGCTCAAGCTGGCCGGCGGGACGGTGTACGACCCGCTCCACGGGATCGACGGCGAGGTCCGCAACCTGTGGGTGCGAGACGGCGTCATCGTCGCCCCGCCGGATCACGACCTGCCCGACCGCACGTTCGACCTGTCCGGGCTGGTGGTCATGCCCGGCGGGGTGGACATGCACGCCCACATCGCCGGGCCGAAGGTGAACATCGCTCGCAAGCTCCGCCCCGAAGACCGCCGCGATTCGCCCCCGTTCCACCGCACCGAACTCCTGCGCAGCGGCACCACCGGCAGCACACCGACCACGTTCGTGACCGGCTACCTGTACGCCGGCCTCGGCTACACCACCGTCTTCGATGCCGCCATTCCCCCGCTTGGTGCCCGCCACACGCACGAGGAGTTTCACGACACGCCCGTCATCGATAAAGGCTTCTTCGTGCTGGTGGGGAACAACCACTACGCGATGAAACAGATCGCGGCGGGGGAAACGGAACGCCTCCGCGACTTCTGCGGCTGGCTGCTCGGTGCGACCAAAGGCTACGCCTTGAAGGTGGTGAACGCCGGCGGGGTGGAGGTGTGGAAGCAGGGCGGCAACGGGATGACGAAGCTCGACGACATCGTGCCGGGGTTCGGTGTGAGTCCGCGGCAGATCGTGCAAGGCATCGCGTCCGCTGCGGATGAATTGAACTTGCCGCACGCCGCCCACATCCACTGCAACCAACTCGGGATGCCCGGCAACTGGACGACGACCCTCGACACCATGAAGGCGGTGGACGGTCGCCGCGGGCACTTCACGCACATCCAGTTTCACAGCTACGGCGGCGGGCCGGACGACCAGGGGACGTTTTGCAGCAAGGTGACGGAACTGGCCGAGTACGTCAACTCGCACCCGAACATCACCGTGGACGTGGGGCAGGTGGTGTTCGGCGAAACGACCAGCATGACCGGCGACGGCCCGCTCGGGCACTACCTGCACCGCGTGACCGGCCGCAAGTGGTTCAACGGCGAGACGGAGTGCGAGGGCGGGTGCGGCATCGTGCCCATCACCTACAAAGAGAAGTCGCTCGTGAACGCCCTGCAATGGGCCATCGGGCTGGAGTGGTACTTGCTCGTGAATGACCCGTGGCGGGTGGCGATGAGCACCGACCACCCGAACGGCGGCAGCTTCGTGGCGTACCCGGAAATCATCGCCATGCTCATGAGCCGCGACTACCGGCGGGAGATGTTGAAGAAACTGCCCGAGCGGGTGAAGGATCGGTGCTTGCTGCCGCAACTGGAGCGAGAATACACGCTGTCCGAGATCGCCATCGTCACCCGTGCGGGGCCGGCGAAGATGCTCGGCCTGACGCACAAGGGGCACCTGGGCGTCGGGGCCGATGCCGACATCACCGTGTACACGCCGCACGCCGACCGGCGGGCGATGTTCGAGCTGCCGCGGTTCGTGTTCAAGGCGGGCGAGTTGATCGTCGAACACGGGGAGATCCGCCGCGTGCGGTACGGCCCGACGGTGTGCGTCGAACCGGCCTACGATGTGGCAAGCGTGCCGCACATCCGCGACTGGTTCGAGGACAGCTACACGCTGCGGTTCAACAACTACGCCGTGACCGACGACTACCTCGGGCACGGGAAGGTGGTGTTGAAGACGGCACGCGGATGAACCTTGTAGGGCGGGCCGCAGTCGAACGGAGTGAGACAAGCCCCGCC
This sequence comes from Planctomycetia bacterium, assembly GCA_031441625.1. Lineage (GTDB taxonomy): Bacteria > Planctomycetota > Planctomycetia > Gemmatales > Gemmataceae > JALHQU01. The sequence continues at coordinate 469 of JANNQE010000279.1, read as the reverse complement.
GCAAACTTCTGCCAACCGGCGGGGCTCGCGGTCCTGACGGACCTGCTCGGCCCGCCCTACAAGAGCCCCTTACCATGAAACTGATCCTCGCCATCATCCAGCCGAGCAAGCTCGAAGCGGTGAAGGAGGCGTTGAACAAGGTGGAGGTGTTCCGCCTGACGGTGGTGGACGTGCAGGGGTTCGGCCGCCAGAAGGGGCAATCGGAGCTGTACCGCGGGCACGAACTGACGGTGAACATGCTCCGCAAGGTGCAGTTGCAAATCGCGGTGAACGAGGACTTCGTGGAGCCGACGGTGAACGCGGTGATCGAGGCCGCCCGCAGCGGGCCGGACGGTCGCATCGGGGACGGGAAGATCTTCATCCTGCCGCTCGAAGACGTGGTCCGCATCCGCACCGGCGAGCGCGGCCCGGAGGCGATTTAGAAAGTAGCCGGCACACTCCGTGTGCCGGTTGCAGCGGCCGGCACACG
>JANNQE010000278.1:0-23001 GCA_031441625.1 Planctomycetia bacterium | reverse complement strand
CCCGTTGGTCGCGGCGAACACATATTACTTCTCCAATCGCTTCTGCTCACTGCGGGCGATGTCCTCCACCCCCTTCAGCGCCTCCATCGTCTTCTTGACGGCCTGGAGCTTCTCCTTGTCTTCGGTGAAGTCGGGGTCGAGGCCGATGAGCAGGTCGCCCAGCCGCACGTAAGCCCCTTCGACGTGCGTGACGGCCAGGCGGATGCCGTACTTGTCGTCCAGCTTGCCGAGCGCCTCCACCTTCTGCCGCATCGCCGGCAGGGCGGCGTCGAACTCCTCGCGGGTAGTCGCCTTCGCCCACGTGTCGGTCAGGTAGTTCCGCAGCCCGGCCTGCTCGTCCGACTTCGGCTTGCCGTCCGCCTCCAGCTTCGCCTTCCGCTGCCTCGCTTCGTCCAGGCCGGTGAGCGCGATGAGTTCGTCGTACTTGTCCAGCGCCTGCGGAATTTCGCCCCGCCGCTCATAGAAGGTGATGTCGCGCTGGATCTCGTTCGCCCGGAATTTCTTCTCGTAGGTGGTCGGGTCGTCCGCCTTCGCCACGGCGATTTCCAGGTCCTTGATCGTCTCCTCCAACTGCGGGTTGGCCGCCCGCAGGCCGGCCAGCAGCCGTTCGGCGGTGGCCAAGGTGGTCGCCGGGGTGGCCTCCTTGGCGTCGGCGTTCGTCCGCAAGTCGGCCAACTCCTTCGTCAGCCGCTCGTCTTCCGCCTGAACCAGATGCAGGCCGGAGCGGGCGCGGTCGAGCGCCGTCTTGTACTCGTCCTTGTCCATCAGCCGCCGCAGGGCTTTGGTCAACTCCTCCCGCACCAGGCGGGCGTCGATCACCCGGTTGTAGTACCGCACGGCCGTGTCCTCGAACCGCGCCTTCCGCACGACCGCCTCGTCAAACCCGAACGTCAGCCTGGGCGGGTCGCCGTGGTCGTACACCGGCAGCGGGTAGTACTCGAACTTGCCCGACCCCAGCTTGACAGACACGCCGGCCACCCCGTGCAGGGTCTTGGGCGAGGTGAACAGGTCGCCGCGGCGGTCGAGCAGGTCGCGGTCGTTCGGCTTCACCCGCGGGCCGAACTCGGTCGCCCACACTTGCAGCGGGGCGGCCGGCGGGGGCGGCTTGCCCTTGTCGTCCTCCACCCGCACGCTCACGCGGCCGTCGCGGGTGCTCACCTTCATCGCCCGGTAGCCGACCACGTACCGCCCGCGGACGAACGGCGTCTCGTACCGGCTGAAGATCTCGCACCGGGCGACGCCCGCCTGCGGCACGTCCGTCACCCGCAGCAGGGTGTACGCCTGCGGGTGCGCCTTGCGGTCGGTCGGCGGCACGATCACCTGCCCCGGCCGCACCGCCTTCGGCGGCTCGTCTTTGGTCGCCGGGCGGGGCACGTCGCTCACCACCACGAACTGGAACACGTCGCCCACCTGCACCCACCGTTTCGCGCCGGGCAGGTCGCCCCCGCGGATGCGGAGCAGGCAGTTCTCCTTGTCGTCGGGCAGCAGCTCGACCGTCCCGACGGGGCCAAAGTCGGCGGCCAGCATGAGGCCGGCGGTGCGGCTGAGGGTGTCGGCGTCGGTCACGGTGCGAGACCGCACGAGCGGGGTGGCCAGCCCGGTGCTGCCGTCGTGCTGGCGGCACTCCAGGCGGAACTTGCCGTCGGCGGCCTTCAGCGTGAGGAAGTGCGTCTTCACCCCGGTGAAGGTGTTGAACTCTTTCACCGAGTCGCCGTCGAGTGCCGCCCAACCCTTCTCCTCAAACTTCTTCCACAGCGGTTCCCGCTTGTCCTTCGGCGTGTCAGCCAGGTCGATGACTTCGACGCTGCCGAAGTCGTCGCCGAGCGCCGGGCCGAGGGCGGCCTTCAGGTCGGCAACGAACTGCTTCTTCACCGCCGGGCCGAGCGTCGGGTGTGGGGACACGCTCAGCACCACCCGCCACTTGTACGGGGTGGTGGCCTCGGCATCGACAGCCGGCGGCGCGGCGACGGCGGCGGAGGCGACGAGCAGGAGAGTCACGACAGGGATGCGCATGGTCGAACTCACTCGACGTGATTGCCTGGAGATTCAGTCGACCCAGGGTGTGAACCCTGGGTACTCTTTATTTCGGCCCGTCCACGGTCACATAGAACGCCCCGCACTGGCCCTTCCCGTCGGCGTCGGTGAACCACGCCTTCAGCGTCGTCGTGCCGGCCGGCAGCTTCACCTTCACCACCGCCGCCTTGTCGTCTGCGTCGGCCTTCGCTTCCCCCTTCACGCCGCCCACCTCAACCCGCGCGCCGGCGATCTTCGGGAACGTCACCGCCTTCAGGTTCGGGTAGTTCGGCCCGTCGTACCCGCCGCCGAGTGCCAACTGAAACTTCTCCGGCCACCGCCGCAGGGTGAACGTGTACTCGCCCTCCCGCTCCACCTTCACGTGCCACGTGCCGCCGGTCGGCCCGCCCACCGCCTGCCGCACGTACCCGATGTTGTCCGAATAAATGTTCTCCCACTCGCCGCTCGTCAGTTCCACGTTCGGCTGCTCCTTCGCCCCGAGGCTCTGCGGCACGAACTCGCCGAGCAGCGGCTCCACGCCCTTCCACCAGCCGCCATAATACTCGGTCATCGCCTTCAGCACGCCGGCGTTCGTGTCGGCCACGTTCGCCTTCTGCTCGCGGTCGGCCACCACGTCGTACAACTCGGTGCCCTTCACCAGCCGCCACTTGCCCCAGATCACGCACGCCTCGTCCTTCTTCGGCACCTGCCCGTACTGCACCACGAACTTGCGGTCGGGCAGCGGGGCGGTGCCCTTCAGCAGCCCGGCGAGCGACGTGCCGCGGTACGGGTCGTCGGCCTTCTCGCCCTTCGGTTGCGGTACGCCGCACAGGTCGCACAGGGTCGGCAGCAGGTCGGTGTTGTGCGTCGGCGTGTCGATGTCGCGGGCCTCGCCGAGCTTGCCGTTCGGCCAGCGGATCCAGCACGGCACGCGGTGCCCGCCGTCGTAGTACGTCGTCTTGCCGGCTCGCAGCCCGGCGTTGTGCGTCTGCACCCCGCTCGTGCCGCCGTTGTCGGTCATGAAGATCACGATGGTGTCGTCCCGCAGCTTCTCGTCGGTCAGGAACTTGTCCAGGTCGCCGAACCGCTTATCGAGGTGGGCGATCATGCCGAAGAACGGGGCCGGCCCCTTCCCCCCGCGGTACGGCTTGATGTACTCCTCCAGATCGACGTGCGGGGCGTGCGGGGCGTTGGTGGGGATGTAACACACGAACGGCTCGCCCTTGCTCTTGCGGTCCTTCATCCACGCCATCGCGGTGTCGAACCAGAAGTCGGTGCAGTGCCCCTTGTACAGCTTCTGCTCGCCGTTGTGGAAGTACCGCCCGTTGATGAGCGGCCAGTCGGCTTCGGCCGTGGACTGCTGCTGCCCCCAGCCCAGGTGGTACACGCTCTCGTCGAACCCCTTGTCCTTCGGCCGGTGCGGGTGCGAGTCGCCCAGGTGCCACTTGCCGAACAGCCCCGTCTTGTAGCCGGCCTTGCCGAACACCTCCGGCAGCGTGGGCAGACCGGGGCGAAGGAAGGTGCGGCCGGCCGTGACCGACGTGGCCCCGTTCCGCAGCGCCGCCAGCCCGGTGAGCAGTTGCCCGCGGGTGGGGCTGCACATCGGGGCGACGTGGAAGTCGGTCAGTCGCACCGACTCTTTGGCGAAGGCGTCGAACGCCGGCGTCTTGAGGATGGGGTTGCCGGTGTACGAGAAGTCGCCGAGACCCTGGTCGTCGGTCATGACGATGACGACGTTCGGGGGTGCGGCGAGGAGCGAACCGCCGAGGGCGACCGCGAAGAGAGAGAGGGCGAGGCGCATGGCGACCTCCGGAGGGGTCATATCAGTTTAGTGCATCAACCCGGTCAACACCTCCGCCAGCTTCGCCACCGCCGTTTTCGCCGTCGCTTCGACCTCGTGGTGCGACAGCGGGCCGTCGGACAGCCCGGCCGCCTTGTTCGTGATGCACGAGATGCCGGCGACCGTCAGGCCGAGTCCGGCGGCGGTTTCGGCTTCCACCGCCGTGGACATGCCGACCGCGTCCGCACCGAGAGCTCGCAGCGCGCGGATTTCTGCCGGCGTCTCGTAGCACGGGCCGGTGAGCGCGGCGTAGATGCCGGAGGGGAGGGACGGGGCGAGGAGTCGGTACGGATTCCCAGGGCTTCCGCCCTGGGCTACATCCGGCGGTCCCTCCGGGACGCAAGAGAAAGAATCCACCTCCGCCCCGCTAGGGGCCGGCGGATGTAGCCCAGGGCGGAAGCCCTGGGTCCAAGCCTCCGCGTCCAACCACTTCACATGCCCCCGAATCGCCATCAAATCCCCCGGCCGCAGGTCGTCCCGAATGCCGCCGGCGGCATTCGTCAGGATCAGGGTCTTCACCCCGAACTCGGCGATCAGTTGCACCAGCCGGGTGACGCGGTCCCACGGGTGGCCTTCGTAGAAGTGAACGCGGCCGAACGACACCACCGCCGGCACGCCCGCCCGGTGGCCGACACTCAACCGCCCCTTGTGCCCGGCGACGGTCGGCGGCACCAGCCCCGGCACGTCGGCGAAGGGAATCGACGCGGTGGCAACGAACGGTGACGCAGCATCGGCCAACCCGGAGCCGAACACCACCGCGGCACGCGGTTTCACCGAAGCGACGGCTTCACGGAACTGGTCGAAGTGGGTCATGGGTCTCACCGTCCCCAGAAGAGGAGCAGCCAGAAGACGAGCATGGTGAAGAAGGTGACAACGAACCCGATGACCGCGTGAACCAGCAGCCAGAGCAATCCCCACCACCGCCGGCTCCAGATCACATACCCCGGCACCGTGACGAAGTACCCGAGGACGAACCACGACTTCGACAACAGCGGGATGCGGTGCCCGCGCCGGCGGGCGTCCACCAACGCCCACACGCTCAGTGCGACGGCGTAGCCGAGTGGAATCATCAGGTCGAGCAAAGACGGCCCGTCGTACGCGCTTCGCGCGCCCGACAAGATGCACAGGAAGTAGTACCCGGCCAGGAACCAGAGCGTGTGCCCGCGGATCGCCCTTCGGGGGGGTCTCGCGACGGTAGCGGGTGTCGGAGTGCTCATCGCGTGCGGCCTCCGGGGAGGGTTACACTACGCCAGCCCGAACTCCCGGCTCGCCAACTCCGCGACACTCCGCCCGACGCTGATGCTGGCGGTGGCGGCCGGCGACGGGGCGTTCAGCACGTGAACCATGCGGCTCTCGCCGCGGATGACGAAGTCGTCCACCAGCTTGCCGTCGGGCGTCACCGCCTGGGCACGCACGCCGGCCCCGCTCGGCACGATGTCGCCCCGCTTGATCGCCGGGATCAGCCGGTTCAGCGACTTCCAGAACGAGTACGCACTCAGCGACCGCTTCATCTCGCCGAGGCCCATCGCCCAATACTTCGCGGCCATCACCCAGAAGCCGGGGAAGCGGGCCATCTCCAGCAGGTCGCGCACGCTCACGTCGGCAAACTTGTACCCCTCGCGGCGGAAGGCGAGCACGGCGTTCGGCCCGGCCTCCACGCCCCCGCCGATCATCCGCGTGAAGTGAACACCGAGGAACGGGAACCGCGGGTCGGGCACGGGGTAAATCAGGTTGCGACAGAGGTGCTGTGCGTGCGGCTTCAGGTCGTAGTATTCGCCGCGGAACGGGATGATGGTCACGCCCGGATCGACCCCGCACAAGCGGGCCACGCGATCCGCTTGCAACCCGGCACAGTTGACGAGGTGCGAAGCGCGAAGCTCCCCCGCGGTGGTGTGCAGCACCAGTTCCACGCCATCGCGCTTCATGCCGACGAACCGCTCGCCGGTGCGCACCTCGCCCCCGTCGGCCGTCACGATCTCGGCGTACTTCCGCGAGACCGCCTTGTAATCGACGATGCCGGTTTCGCTCACGAACAGCCCGGCCACCCCCGCGACGTGCGGCTCGTGCTCCTTCAACTCGGCCGCACTCAACCGCTTCAACCCGGTCAGCCCGTTGGCGTGCCCGCGGCGTTCGATCTCGGCGAGGGCCGGCAGTTCGCGCGCTTCAACGGCCACGATGACTTTGCCACAGCGGTCGTGCGGGATGCCGTAGTCGGCACAGAAGCGGTACATGAGTTCGCGGCCGGCGGCGCAGTTGGTCGCCTTCGCCGAGCCGGGTTTGTAGTAGATGCCGGAATGAATGACGCCGGAGTTGTGCCCGGTCTGGTGGGCGGCGACGTGCGGCTCGGCTTCGATGACGACGAGATTGCGAACGCCCCGCTCGACGAACGCCTTCGCCGTCGCCAGGCCGACGATCCCCCCGCCGATGATCGCCACGTCGTAGGTGGGCATGGGGAATACCGGATGAACGGCGGCCACGGATGACACGGATCAGAACCGAGGACATGCAAAGATCTTTTCTGCTCTGAATCCGTGCCAATCCGTGCGATCCGTGGCTGTTTGGGTGTTCGCCTAAATGCGGATGCCGAAGAAGTTCCGCAGGCCCAGGTATAAGATCGTCGCCATCGACCGCACGGCCTCCTTCGCGTTCACCTTGCTCGACCCGTGCCGGCGGTTCTCGAAGATGATCGGCAGCTCGCCCAGCTTCGCCCCGGTGCGGTAGACGCGGAACAGCACCTCCTGCTGGAACGAGTACCCCCGCGAGATGGTCTCTTCCAGCTTGGCGATTCGCAGGTTCGCCACCCGGTAGCAGCGGAACGCCCCGCTCGCGTCCCGCACCGGCATCCGGAACAAGAACCGCACCAGCGCGTTCACCGTCTTGCTGATGACCTTGCGGGTGAGCGGCCAGCCCTCGGTGCCGCCCCCCTTCACGTACCGCGAGCCGATCATCACGTCGTGCGTGTCCATGCCGGCGAGCAGTCCGGGCAGGTATCGCGGCGGGTGGCTGAAGTCGGCGTCCAGGTTTTGCAGCAGGTCGTAGTTGTGTTCCATCGCGTATCGCATGGCGGCGAGGGTGGCGGTGCCCAGGCCCAGCTTGCCGGGGCGGTGCATCACCTTCACGCGGGGGTCTTTGGCGGCCAGTTCGTCGGCCAGCGTGCCGGTGCCGTCGGGCGAGTTGTCGTCGATGACGAGCACGTCGGCGTGCGGGGCGTGCGTGTGAATGTCGGCGACGAGCGGGGTCAGGTTGTCCCGCTCGTTGTAGGTGGCGAGCGACACGAGCAGGCGCGGCGGGGTGGGGGTCATGAAAGCGGAGCGGGGGCGGGACGGGGGCGGGGCCGGGACACTTCCGTATCATACGACCAGACTCCGCGGCCGCCGGGAACTCTCCCCCACGCCGCTCCGCCGCAGGTGCCGCATGTCCACTCGGGCCGTCAGTTGTCCGAACTGTCAGAAGGCGATTCAGGTGCCGGCGGAGGCGGTCGGCAAGAAGATCAAGTGCAAGGCGTGCCAACACGTCTTCGCCGTGCCGGGCGACGGCCCGCCCAAGCCCGCGGTTGCCAAACCCGCCACCGCCAAGCCGGCCACCACCAAGCCCGCTTCACCCCCCCCGCCCCCGCCGCCGGTGGCCGCCGCCCCCATCCCGTTCAAAGACGACGACGACGAGGACGACGACACTCCAGGTGCCAAGCCGAAGGCCTACGGAGTGACGAAGGACGAGGACGAGGACGTCGCGCGGTGCCCGTTCTGCGCCGTCGAGTTGGACCCGCCGGACACCAAGATCTGCCTGAACTGCGGGTACGACATGACGGTGCGGAGGCGGCACCGCACGGTGAAGACGTACTCGCTCACCAGCGGCGACTACTTCATGTGGTGGCTGCCGCCGGCCATCTGGGGGACGGTGCTGCTCTTGTGCGGCGGGTGCATCGGGTACTCCTTCTTCACCCTCGAAGGGCAGGTGCGGAGCGACGACAACCTGAAGTTCATGCTGAAAGAGGAGGAGAACCCGCTCACCAAGCAGAAGGAGTTCATGGTCCACCCGATGGCGTGCAACGTGTGCTGCGCGCTCGTCTGGGTGGGCATGGCCGGGTGGGGCGTGCCGGTCATCGTCAAGCGGATCAAGCAGCCGAAGCCGACGGAAGAGGAGAAGAAGAAGTAGCGGGGGTGGGACCTCACCCCCGGCCCCTTTCCACGAATGGAGAGGGGTGTTCAACCCGCCTGCCTTTCCGGGTGACACGTCTTGGCGACCGACCCGCAGGCCCCAGCACCCGGCCACATTTCCCCCTTGCCCCCCCCCCCCCCATTCATGGAGAGGGGGACGGGGGGTGAGGTCTCGAACTCGAGCACCCTGCGTGCCTTCCTCGCCCTGGTGTCGTTTTCTTTCCGCCGCCAGTGGAAGGTGCGGCAGGTGGGGTGGGTGGGATTCGCGCTCTTGGGGGTGACGGCCCTGGTGGTCGGGCTGGTGTCCCGCGGGGACGTGTGGCGGGTGGAGGGCGCGCGGCGGGAGGTCGTGCGGTTCAAACCACGGCTGACCGAACCGGCGCGGTCGGCCCGACAGGCGGTGGTCGGACCGGCGGCGGTGGTGATGGACGAGGCCACCCCCGGCGGCTCCCAGCGGATCACCTACGACCAGTACGTTCAGGACCGCCTGCCGCTGCACGCCGCCCTCGCCGTCGGCTCGGACGAGTTCGGGGCGAAGATGGTGGCCTACGGCGTGTTCGCCAACCTGATCGCCGGCAATGACCTGCCCGACCCGTCGGCCGCCGAGCACGAGTACGGCGACACCGCCCAGTTGGTCCGCTACCGCGACGACTTCGCCTTCACCAACTTTTCCCGCTGGGTGGTGTTCTCCCTGTACGTGTCCTTCCTGCTGCCGCTGTTCACCCTGGCGTACGCGGCCGGGGCCATCGGCACCGAGCGGGAAGGACGCACCCTCCTGTGGCTCATCACCCGCCCGCTCCCGCAATGGGCGGTGTACCTGGCCAAGCTGCTCGGCATGTTGCCCTGGTGCGTGGGGGCGAGCGTGTTCGCGTTCGCCGCCCTCGGGCTGGTGGGCGGCGAGCAGGGGCTGAAGGCGGTGGCCGTGTTCTGGCCTCTGGCCGTGGCCGGCGGGGTGGCGTTCGGGTGCGTGTTCCACATGGTCGGGGCGTTGTTCCGCCGGCCGACGATCGTCGCCCTGGTGTACGTGTTCTTCTTCGAGCTGGTGCTGGCCAACCTGCCCGGCGGGCTGAAACAGTTCAGCCTGAACTACTACCTGAAGTCCCTGTTCTACCATTGGCTGACGGCCGCCGCCCCGTCCGCCCGCCCGGCCGGGTTAGACACCTACGGGCCGGCCGAACCCGACACCGCCTGGGTCGTCTTAATGGTGGTGTCGGTGGCCGTCACCGCGCTCGGCGCGTGGGTGTTCGGCCGGCAGGAGCCGAAAGACGAAACCTGACGGAAATGGCGAACCCCGACCGCAAGGTCGGTGGGTGCGAGCCACGACAACAAGCACCCGCGGCCCTTGCGGGCCGGGTTCGCCCAGAATTTCGGAGGCCTCTCCCCATGGTCGCCCTGTCCGAAACGACCACCCCGCCGCTGCACGGCTACCGCGGGGCACCCGCCCCGCACGCGGCCGGCGAACACCCCCGCGGGCTGACCGTGGCCATCAGCCGCGAGGCCGGCGCGCGGGGCAACAGCATCGCACGGCGGGTCGGCCGGCTGCTCGGCTGGCAGGTGTACGACCAGGACTCGCTGGCACTGCTGGCCCGCGACGACTCCGCCCGGCGGGAACTGCTGGCCGACGTGCCGGAGTCGGCGGCGGCGTGGGCGAACCGGCAGTCGGCGACGGCCGGCGGGCGGGCCGGCGGCACCGACGCGGGCGAGTTGGTGAAGCTGGTGTTCGCGCTGGCGGCGCGGGGCGACGTGGTGATCGTCGGCCGCGGGGCCGGCGTCTTGCTGCCCGGCGAGAGCACGCTGAACGTGCGGGTGATTGCCCCGCACGCCGAGCGGGTGGCGTACCTGGCGCAGTGGCTGCGGATGAGCGACGAGGAGGCGGCGGCGGAGTTGGCCGGCCGCGACCGGGTGCGGGCGGCGTTGCACGCGGCGCTGACCGGCAAGTCGGTGAGCGACCCGACCCAGTACGACCTGATCCTGAACAGCGGGCGGCTGGGCGAGGCGGCGAGCGCCGACCTGATCGTGAGCGCGATCAAGGTGAAGCAACTGGCCGACCCGCAAGAATCGCCGAGCTTCGACGCGGTGTGACAGTGTTCTGCTCGCTCCGCGAGCGGTCATTCCGAACCCGCTCGCGGAGCGAGCAGAACACATTGGGCCACGCCCATGGACCCACGCCAGCGGCTGTACCGGGCGGTCAACTGGGCGCTCGGGCTGAGCGTCTTCACCCTTGTGGTGTTGGTGTTTGTGATTTTCTTTGTTCAACCCGCAGCCATGTTGGTGGTCCGCGCCGCCGCACAGATGAAGGCCGGCCAAGACACTCGCCCGTCGCAAGACGCGCCTGAAGCCGAATGGGATGAGTGGAACACCCGACAACAGCCGGTGCGTGATGCAACCTATCACGTGGCGGAAGGTGCATTAAAGCTGGGCTATGTGGTCGTCGGTCTGCCGGTCGCCGTGCTGCTCGTCGTCGTCATCGTCCTGCTGTATCGGGCGCGGGGGTACTTGCGACGCGGGGTGTAACCGTTGGAGTTCACGCATCAGCGTGACAATCGCCAAGAGTCACGCTGATGCGTGAACTCCAACTCAAATCACTTCCCCTTCGCCCACCTCGCCGCGGCCTCGGCCACCCGCTTGCCCAGCCCGGCGGCGGTCTTCGTGTCGCCCTCGCCGACCGGGGCGTCCGGCGGGAACGACTGCGCCATCGCCCCGGTGTAGCTGCTCAGGCGGTTCACGTTCTCCGCCGCAGGGCCTTCCACCATCAGTCCGGTGCCCAACCAGATCATGCCGTGCTGCATGGCGTTCACCACCAGCCCTTGCAGGGTGTTCAGCTTGTCCCCGCTCAGCCCGCCGCTGTGCGTGAACCCGGCGGCCAGTTTGTCCTTCCACCCCTGCTTGTACCAGACGCCCCCGCAGGCGTCGATGAACGCCTTCATCTGCGCGCTGTACCCGCCCATGTACGTCGGGGTGCCGAACACGATGGCGTCGGCGGCGGTCAGGGCGGCCACCACCGCGTCGTTCTTCCACCGCCCGTTCTGGATGTCGGCGTCTTGCAGGCGGTGCACCTCGACGGTGGTGCCGGCCACCCCGCGGGCACCCTCGGCCACCGCCTCGGCGAGCGCGTGCGTGTGACCCTGGGCGGAGTAGTAAACGACGGCGACGGTCGGCATGGGAACGCTCCGGGGTGTGGAGTGACACGAACGGGGGACGACCGTCAGTGTAGGCATCCCACGGCGGGAAGGGCGACCGTGGTGATCCCGTCGCCCCCGTGCGGCGGTCACTTCGCCCGCGGCGGCCCCCAGGTCGGCTCGACCAGTTCCTTGTTCCACGCCGCCCACGCGGCGGTCAACTCCTTCACCCGGTCCGGGTGCTTCGCCGCCACGTCGGTCTTCTCGCCGAGGTCGTCTTTCAGGTGGAACAGCTTCGCCCCGTCGAGCGTGGCCGGCCCCTCCCGCTCCACGTCCTCGTTCGGCCCGGCCGCCTTGGTCAGCTTCCAGTCGCCCATCCGCACGGCCGACTGCCCGCCGAACCGCCAGAACAGGGCGGCGTGCGGGGCGTCCTTGCTCTCCCCCTTCAGGAACGGCAGCAGGTTCACCCCGTCCAGCTTCCACTCCGCCTTCACCTCCGCGCCGGCGGCGGCCAGGGCGGTGGGCAGGAAGTCGAGTTGAATGACCGGGTGGTCGTAGGTCTTCCCTTCGGGCAAGGTGCCCTTCCACTGGACGAGGAACGGCACGCGGACGCCGCCCTCCCAGGTGGTCGCCTTGAACCCGTGCAGGTCGCCGTTGCTCGACCCGTTCACCGGCGGGCCTCCGTTGTCGGAAATGAAGACGATGAGCGTGTTCTCGGTGAGTTTTTCGTCGGCCAGCTTCTTCAGCAGCAGGCCGATGTTGTCGTCCATGGCCGACATCATGGCCGCGTATTTCTGCCGCTTGGGGTTCTTGATCGCCTCGAACCGCTTCAGGTACTTGTCCGTCGCCTCGAGCGGGGTGTGAACGGCGTTGAACGTCCAGTACAGGAAGAACGGCTCTTTCTTGTGCTCGTCCACGAACGCCACTGCCTCGCGGCCGAAGGCGTCGGTCAGGTACTCCTTCTCCTCCACCGACTTGGTGCCGCGGACGATGCCGGTCTTCAGGTTCAGGTAGCTGTGCGCCCCGCCGAGGAAGCCGAAGTACGACTCGAACCCGCGGTTGACCGGGTTGAACTTGTCCAGCCCGCCCAGGTGCCACTTGCCCACCATGCCGGTCTTGTACCCGGCCGCCTTCATGCGGTCGGCCAGGGTGGTCTCCTTCAGGCTGAGGCCCTTCTCGCCGTCCACCGCCTGCGGGCCGGGGTTGAACTCGTGCCCGAACCGCTGCTGGTAGCGGCCGGTCATCAGCCCGGCGCGGGTGGGCGAGCAGTACGGGCCGGACACGTACCCGCTGGTGCAGCGGGTGCCGTTCGTGGCCAGGCTGTCGATGTGCGGGGTGGGGATGTCCTTACACCCGTGAACGCCGATGTCGGCGTACCCCATGTCGTCGCCGACGATGACGATGACGTTCGGTTTGGCGGCGGCGGCGAAGGCGGTGAGCGCGAGTACCGCCGCGAACGAGAGGAGCGAACGGGTCATGGGGACTCCTGCCGGGGTGGGGGCACAGGAGTGAACACCCGACCGGGGGAAATGTTTCACGCGGATTCGCCGGCGACCACCGGCTCGCCCGCCCTACTTCTCCGGGATGGGAAGCACCACTCGGAAGCCGGTGTACGGGCTGGGCACGTCGGCGAACTGCGTCTGGTGTTCGCCGGCCGCCTCCCTCGCCAGGTCGGCGAACGTCAGCCCCTCCTTTTGAGTGTAGTTCCGCCCACGGACCACCAGCCGCTCGCCGACCGCGAACACGCAGTCCGGCCGGGGCGTCACCACCGGCGGCTTGGCCGGGTCGGTGCGGTCGGCGATCACCCCGCACGTCCACTCCCGCCCGTTCCCGCCCATGTCGAGCAGGCCGTACATGTTCACGTCGAACGGCGGGGCGGTGCGGGTGGCCACCGGGGCCTTCTTGTTCACCCACGCGATGCCCCCGGCCACGCACACGCCCGGCACCGGGCGGTCGCCGCGGTGCAGTCCGGCGGCGTGGTCCCACTCGGCCGGGGTGGGCAGGCGACCGCCGGGGACGGAGGCGGCGCACATGCCGGCCGCGTGGGCCGTCATGTCCGTGGCCGGCACGTCCGGCGGGCCGTCGTTCAGGTCGAACGCCTTGTGGCTCACCTTCCGCTCGCCGATGTAGAACGGGCGGGTGCCGTCGGGCGCGCCGGCGGGGATGAGGCGGAATTTGAGTACATCGCCCTTCACCTCGGCCGTCACCCACCGCGGCACCCGCCGGCCGGTGTCGAGGGTTTCCACGTCGATCGGGTGCAGAGCCGTGGTGCCCGGCGGGGTCCACAGCTCCGGGCCGACGGTGGTCGGCGGCGGGGCGGTCTGTTTCGTGGTGGTCGGGTCGGGGTCGGTGCCGCTGTTCGCCGTCGTCGGCTGCGGCGGCCCGCCGAACACGAGGTAGCCGATGAGCGCGACCAGCCCGAGGATCGCGCCGCCGGCGATGACGATGCCGACGACATTCGGCCGCTGTCGTCGGCGGGAGTTCGACTGCGTGCCCGACGCGATCCGCCGGCCGGGCACCGACGGCACCATCGACGGCGCGGGCACCAGTGTCTCTTGCAGTTCGACCAGGGCGGATTTCGTCTCGGCCGCTTTGTGCGTCACCGGCGGGGCCATCGGCGGCAGCGGCTGCAAGCTCACCTTCGTGCCGCCCGCCTTCTTGTACAGCGGCAACGAGAGCGGAATGCCGACCACACGCACCAGCTCGCTCACGAACTCGGAACACGACCCGTACCGCTGCCCCGGCTCCTTCGCCAGCGCCTTCCGCACGACCGCCACTTCCGCCTTGCCGAGCACGTCCGCGCGGAACTCGAAGTTCCCCTCCAGGTGGGCGAACATGATCTCCGCCATCGGCCCCAACTTCACCGGCAGCCGCCCCTGCCGCAGTTCGGCGTACGTGACCGCCAGACTGTACAGGTCGCTCGCCCCGCCGTACCGCCCCGCCCACACCTCCGGGGCCATGTACGCCGGGCTGCCGGCCATCACGCTCTGGGTGGCGATGGCCGCGTCCTGGTTCCGCGCCAGCCCGAAGTCGGCCACCTTCGCGTGCCGGTTGAGCAGCAGGATGTTGTCCGGCTTGATGTCGCGGTGCATCACCTGCTTCTCGTGCAGGTGGTCGAGCACCTCGGCCGCCTCCCGCATGACGTGCAGCAGCTCGCCCGCCGGCACGCCCTTCTTGTACTCCCGCGCCTCCAGCCCGTCGTTGAACTCGGCCAGCCAGTTCCGCAGGGTGCAGTCGGCCAGTTCCATCAGCACGTACAGCTTGTTGTCTTCGATCCAGTAGTCTTCGGTGCGGAGCAGGTACGGGTGCTGCTCGTTCTTGATGAGGTCCAGCGACCGCAGCTCCCGCATCCCGCCCTCGTCGTCGGCCGGCCGCAGCATCACCTTCATCGCCTTCTTGATGCCGTTGCTCGACTCCACCAGCCACACCTCGCCGAACTGCCCGGACCCCAGCCGCTTCGACCGCTTGAACTCGGCCACCCGCGAGCGGACCCCGGACGTGCCGGCCGGCTCGCGGACGGTGCCGGAGGTCGGCTTCGTGGGGGTGACGGCCTCGGACCGGATGAGCGTGTGCCCGCCCCGCCCGGCGGCGGTGGACCGCCCGCGGCCACTCGACTCCTGCTCGATGTGGTGCAGGTCGTCTTCCAGTTGGCGGAACTGCACCGGGAAGCGGCGGCGGTACTGGTCCACGTCGCGGGCGTCGCCGGCCTTCAGGCGTGCCCGGTACTCCTCGGCGATCAGCTTGGGCGACACCTTGTCCAGCGGGCCGAGTTCGGGGAACCGCTCGACGTACTGCTCGACGAGCGGCCGCTCGCCGCGGGTCCACCGCCGCACGATGTCGATGATGACCAGTTCGCTCAGGAACACCGCCCGCAGGCGTGGGGGCACGTCGCGGAGGAACTGCTCCCAGTCGGCCGGGTTCTGATTGCGGGTGAGCGCGGCGTAGAACTCGTCCGCCCGTTGGGAGAGCATGGCGCGGTCGGAGTCGGTCAGGGAAGGCTCGGGGGACACCGGCGGCCTCGGTGCGGAACGGGGCGGTGTACCGGGCATCTTATCACGCGGACGGGCTGCCGACGGGGGGGAGGGCAGGGCGACTCAGGGAAGCGGGATGGGGCGGCTGGGTCGGGTGGGCCCAGCGAGCGCCCCGCTCGCACCGATCCACGAATACTGTGCCGCCCCCTCACACGACCCGCACGTCTCGACTCAGGGCGGCGTCCAGGTCGCGGGCGATGCGGCGGCGGGTGACGAACTCGTCGTCGTCCAGCCAGCGGCGGACGGCCGGGCCGAGGTTGAACTCGTCCGTCACGACGGCCGACACGGCGCGGTCGATCAACTGCAACGGGGTGAGCGCGAAGTAGCGGGCCGTGCCGCCGGCGGTCACGACACGATCCAGTCGTTGAAATAACTCCTCCAACCGGCCGAGCGCCAGCCGCGGCGGGGCGTGCGCGAGCGCGGCCACGTACTCGAGTGCGGCGGCCGTGCGGTCGCGGTCGTCGGCGATGCCGGTGACGAACAGCCGCTCGCGGGCGGCATCCAGCAGCGCCCAGCCGGTGTCGTCGCGGCCCATCACGAACCAGCCGATGGGCTGATCGGCCCACGCGCCGGCCAGCTCGCCCGCCAGGTCGGTCAGGCCGAGCTTCCGCAGCGTGCCGAACAAGTCGGCGAGGTGTTCACCGGCGGCGGCCTTCACCACCGCGTCGCCGGCGGCGGCGGCATCGAGGAGCGAACGGGTGAACGCGCCGAACCCGCCGTTCAGGTCGTAGCGGACGGCCAGCCGGCACGCGGCGACGAGCAGACGGGTGGTGAACCGCCGGGCGTAGGCCCGCGGGTCGGTGTGCGAGTCGAACGCCACGCGAACCGCCTCGGGCAGCAGGGCGACGGCACCGGGCAGGAGGAGCATGAGCCGCTCGGCCACACGGTGCGGGTACGTGACGGGCGACTCGGCGGCGACGAGCAGCACCCGCGGCAGGGTGGCGGCGGTCGGGTCGGCGGCGGTGTCGGCGAGGACGGCGGCCACGCCGTCGGCGGACGGCTGACGGGCGAGGCGGTGCAGGCGGTGGCCGAGGGCGTCGGTGCCGAGCAGCGGGGCGAGGTCGTCACCGGCGTAGGGGTTGCCGGCCGGGTGCGGGGCGAGGATGCGGGAGCGGTCGGCCAGTCTGTTCATTACATACCCGCCGTCGGGGTCGTCCACACGAACCGGACTGTCAGTGACAACGGGTTGTCGCAAGTGGCCGTGGACGGCGTCGCGGATGCGGCCCTTGAAGCGGGCGACGAGGGCGGCGTGGACGGCCGGATCGACCCCGTGCCCGCCGGCGGTGGTCAACACCCGCTCGGCGTGGCCGATCAACTCCTCCGCCTTCGTGCGCTCCCCCAGCCGGCTCAGTCCCCAGGCGAGCATCAGGTCGGCGTAGGCGGCGGTCGGCCGCGGGTCGGGGTCGAGGCCGGCCCACCCGAGCCGCACGCCGGTCGAGAGCTTTTTCAGCCACTTGTGCATCGGCTCGCGGGCGTGCAGCAGCCACTCGCGGGCGGCGCGGAAGCGGTCGCCGTCGAGCGCGCCGTGGAACCGCAGGAAGGCCGGGGCGTCCAGGTCGAGCGACGGGCCGTCGGCGGCGAGGCGGGCGAGCAGGCGATCCCGCCCGCGGGCCAGGGCGAGCGGGTCGCCACCCGCCGCACGGGCGGCGGCCAGGCGTGCCAGCCAGACGGCCCGCACCGGCAGCTCGTCCTCGCGGGCCTCCACCATCCGTACCAGCTCGGTCATGCGAACGGCGTCGGCGTGCGGGTCGGCGCTCAGCCCGATCTCGGCGGCGAGTGCGGCGGCCAGCCGCGGGCCGGGCTTGCCGCGGCGCTCGGCCCGCACCCACTCGGCCAGCCAGTCGGCGGGGAAGTGGTCGCCGTCCCACAGGGCGTTCACCCAACAGACGGCGGCGTCGGCCGGCTTGCCGGTGTCGGCGGTGGCGGCGGCCAGGTCGGCCCAGGCGGTCGCGGTCGGGCGGTCGAGGACGGCCTGTTCGTACTGCTTGCGGCGGGCGTCGCGGTCGGGCGTGTTCCTCACCGCCGGGGCGAGCACCCGGCTCGGCCGCTTCTCCGCCTGCGCCACCTTCATCGTCCGCTCCGGTCGCCCGCCCCGCAGTTTGTCGGCCAGCCGGGTGAGCCACGACGCGGACGGCGGCACCGGGACCGACGGGGGCGGGGGGGGTACGGCAACTGGCACCAGTGGCACTGGCGGCGGGGGCGCGTCGGCCAACTTCACCTCGGGCAGTGACAACGGGCTGTCACCGAGTTTCCACGCGGGCAGCGGTCGCCGCACCGGGGCGGTGTACTCCAACAAGTCGGCCAGCGGGCGGAACGCCCCAGGGGGGATGCGATGCACGACCGGCGACCCGCCCGCCGATTCGACGCACACCCAGCGGCCGGGCGTCACGTTCAACAACTCGGCGAGGCGGTCGGTGCGGGGCGTCGGGGCGAGCGCGCGATCCGCCGGCAGGAACACGCCACTCAGCACCGGGTGTGGCACGAACCCGCGGAACGGGTCCGGCAGCACGGGCACCTTCCCGC
Source organism: Planctomycetia bacterium (assembly GCA_031441625.1). Lineage (GTDB taxonomy): Bacteria > Planctomycetota > Planctomycetia > Gemmatales > Gemmataceae > JALHQU01. Next base: position 5,318 of record JANNQE010000278.1, on the reverse strand, counting down.
GACCGGCCGCCTTCGCCCAAACCCGCCGCACGCCGGACGACTCCGCCACGGCGAAGGTGAACCGCGACAGCACCCGCTCGTCGGTGGTGCGGAACAGGTCGGTGAGTTGATTCGGTGTGCCGTCGAATGCCCACAGCGCTTCGGCGGCATCGGTGACGTGCTTGCGGAGCGAGACGGGCACGCGGACACGTGGGAAGAAATTCCCAGGTGGCACAGGCATTCTTGCCTGTGCTTCACGGCCACTCAGCGGGAACACCTCGGCCGATTCGAGGAACACCGGCGTCGGCGCGAGACGCCAATTGTTGGGCGGATCGACGAACGCCGTCTGACCCGCCGGCACGCTCAGCGCCGCGGGGAGCGGGTGTTGCCAGCCGTGGCGGAGCCACACGCCGGGGGCGGCCTCGGCATAGGCCGTGACATCGGGGTCATCGAGCAGGTACTCCGACAGGTGCGGGAATTGGGCGAGGGCGAACGGGCGATCCGGGTGGAACCGTACCGGCTGCGGGCGGAGCCTGCGAGCGGCGGCGATAAACGCGGCGAGCCGCGCGGCGGGCAATCGCACGAGCAGCGGGCCGGCGGGTGGCGTGGGGTCGGTGCGAAGCGGGAGCGTGGCGGCCCAGCACGGGAACGGGGCGGGCACCAACCCCGGAGGCGGGGCGTGCGACCGCACCCCGATGCGAACCAGTGCGGACAACAGGTCGGCGGGCGGCGGGTACGACGGGGCGAGCCACAGTTCGCCGCCGTCGCCGGCACCGGCACCGGCGGCCACCGGCCCGCGGGCGACCGCCGGCGGGATCACCCCGGACGCCAGGGCCAGCCGCAGCGCATCGGCGGTGGGGAAAAGCAGTGCCGACATGGAGGTAACGATAGCACACGGGCCGGCGGGTTACGGCATCGCTTCGACCCACGTCAACACTGGTGTGCGAACCGACCGGAGCAACTCCAGCCGCTCGGAGCGCTCGGCCTCGGGCGGAGGTGGCCCGGAGCCGACGACGGCCAGCACGAGAGGATCGATCACGGCGAAATGCAGGCGAGAAATGAACGGAGCGGAGGAGAAGGTGTTCCCGACCGGCGGGAGGTCGCTCAGGACCACCGACAGGAACCGCCGGCTGACGTTGAACGTTTGGGAACGGGCTACGGCGAGCAACTTGGGTAGCCACTGGCAATATTCGTACAGCCTCTCACGGTTGGCTCGGGTCGCGTTGCGTGAGCCGTGCGCATGCTGAACGACCGGTAGTGCAGCCCAGAGGGCTCGGGGTGAGTCGGACGTTTCGATGAGCCGGCTCCAGTCCGTCGAAGGAGTTTCACGCGGAGCCCAAGCGGGCGGTGGTTGGCCCCCCATGAATCGGATCGCCCGGCGGTACGGCTCGAAACGGCGGGTCGGCTCCAGAATCGACGAAGGCTCGACCAGTCGTCCCAAAACGTATGCCAACACTCCGGTCGGGCTGTTCACCGGTGTGGTGAAGTCGTCGAACAGCAGTGCCGCGATCACCTCCGGGCAGCGGTCGTCGAGCGTGCCGGTGTGCGGTTCGCCCCGGAGTGCTTCGGCGATGCGGCACTCGAACGCCGTTCGTGCCAGCCGGTGAAACTCGCGGTTCGTGGTGATCGAGTCGAGTTGGCGGGTCGCTTCGTCGCGGAGTTGTGTCGCGGTGGTCTCGTCACCCAGCCGGGCGAACCCAAACGCGAACATCAGGTCGGCGTAGTGTCCGGTGGCACGAAGGCCATCGAGAATTTGCGGCGGGAGTGTCGGATCGGGCCGGCTCAAGGCGTGTCCTCGAAGACCGCTCGCGGAGCGAGCAGAACACTACAGCCCGCTGCCGGCGAGGGCGGCCCGCATGTCGGCGTGGATGCGGCGGCGGACGAGGTACTCGTCGTCCTCCAGCCAGCGGCGGCCGGCGGTGCCCAGCGCGAAGTCGTCGCTCACCACCGCCAGCACCACCTCCTCCACCACGTTCAGGTGCAGCCGCGAGTAGAACGGCGCGGTGGTGAACGAGTTGGTGATCTTGTTCCCGTCCATTCTGCGGAACAGTTCGGCGATCCGCTGCAACCCGCTCTCCGCCGGCCCCTGGCCCACGGCCGCGATGTACGCCGCCGCCAGCCGCGTGTGGTCCTGCGGCATCGGCTTGCCGCCGGGGGCGGACAGCAGCTCGTTGCGGGCCTCGTCCAGGATCGGGTTCGCCTGATCCACCAGCCCGAACGTCAGCCACCCGCCGGCGATGTTCAGGAGCGTTTGCAGCGCCTTCATCCACTGGTCCGAGCGGCCGGCGTACTTGCCCTTCAGGTCTTTGAACGACGCCCGCCCGAGCACGGCCGTCAGCAGCTTCCGCAGCAGCTTGTCGATGTCGTCCCGCAGGCCGAGCTTCCGCAGGCTGCGGAGGCACGACCCGCACACGATGTTGATGAGTTCGAGTTGCGCGTCGTCCGCCTTCGCGGCCACCACCTCGCCGAACGTGTCCACCAGTTGCCCGACCAGGTCGCGGTGGTCGAAGTGGCCGGCCAGGAACAGCCCCCGCTCGAGCACCTCCGCCTGCTTCTTGTGGACCTCCGGCATCTGCGGGAAGGACTGCCGCAGCGCGTCGGGCACCAGCCGGATGAGTTCGGCGGCGAACGCCCCGCCGCACCGCCCGGACAGCGGCAGGCCGGAGAGCAGGACGGTGAACTGATTCTGCGTCATCGGCTGCGGGCGGTTGCCGCGGGCGGCGGCGGTGCCCTCCCGCCGGTAGATGTCGCGGATGCGGGTGGCCAGCCGCACCGGGTCGCGCTCGGCGGACAGCTCGTGCAACTCCTTCATCAGCCCGCCCTCGTGCGGGGTGGTGAACTTCTTGTACGGGTCGGCCCGCTCGTACGGTTCGAGCACCTTCGACTGCTGCTGCATCCGCTTCACCACGAAGTGCGCCATGCCGTGCGGGCTGTTCGCCTTCCCCTCGCTCCTCTTGTCGATCTCGTCCAGGTCGTCGTACAGGGCCTGCGGCAGCCGGCCGGAGAGCGACTGTCCGGCGGTCGCCTGGTCCACCCGGTGCTTGAACGCTTTGAACAGGAACCGCCCGGCGATGCCCTTGTCCGTCTCGGCGGCGAACTTCTCCAGCGTGAGGCGGGCGGCGTCGGCCAGTTTCGCCGACTGCTGCACCTCGCCCAGCTTGGCCAGCCCGTAGGCGAACAGCAGATCGACGTAAGCGGCGGTCGGGTTGCCGTCCACCGGCGTGACCACCGTACCCGTCTTCGACCCGGCCTCGGCCCACTTGCGGATGAGCTTGTGCAACTCGCCGGCCTCGTCCCGCACCAGCCGCACGCGGTCGCTGTCGTTCAGCCCGGCCGTGCGGAGGAAGAACGGCAGATCGACCTCGGGGTTCAGCCCGTGTTCGAGCAGCCGCTGAAGCAGGCGGTCGCGGATGCGAGCCAGCCCGAGCACGTCGGCCCCGCTCAGCTTGGCCAGCTTGGTCGCGGCCAGCCACGCCACCCGCACGGGCAGCTTCGGCTCGTTCGTCTCGATGAACTTCTGCACCTTCGGCAAATCCGCCAGCAGCCACGCCGGGGGCGGCTCCTGGTGGGCCAGGGTGAACACCGCCGCGGCGAACTGGCGGACCTCGCCCTGGTGCGGGTCGGTCTGGTTCAGGCGGCGGGTGAACTCCTGCTGTGTGACCACTCCGGTGGTGTTGGCGAACTCGCTCGCGGCCCAGCCACGCACGACCGCCGGGTCGGTCTCGTCCTGCTCCCACAGGCCGTTCGCCCAGCAGAGCGCCGCTTCGGCCGCGTCGCCCGCGCCGGTGTTCGCCACCGCCAGTTGCGGCCACAGGGTCACGCGGTCGGGGTGGTCGAGCGGGCCGTCCACGGCCAGGAACCGCTTCTGCAACTCGTCGCGCTTCACCTTCCACTCGTTCGGCTTCTTCTCCGCATGCACCACGTACTCGGTCTGCGCGACCGGGCCGTCGGCCTTCTTCGGCGTCCGCTTGCCGCCGTCCTGCGGGCTGGTCAGCGGGTCGCCGTCCTTCTCGTTCTTCGGGCGGTCCTTCGGCCCCTTGCCGGGGTCCTTCGGCTTCTGCTTGTCGTCCACGCACACGAACCCGCCGAAGTCGAACCGGGCCGACTCCACCCACTCCTTCAGCGGGGCGTGGGCCGTCTCGATGACGTATTCGACCCAGTCGTCGAGCGGGTGGAAGGCGCTGTCCGGCACCGTCTCGGGGACGAACGCGCCGTCGCCGGTCGGGTGCAGCCACACCACCGCGTCCACGTCGTCGGCCAGCAGCGTGCGGACGGCGTCCCGCCGCAACTGCGGGTGCAGGCGGGTGCCGACGGGGATGAACAGGTTGGCGAGCGAGCTGTGCGCCTTGTACCCGGTCGCCCTGGGCAATTGCACGGCCGGCGGGGTGCCCCGCGAGTTGCTCACCCGTAGCACGACCACCTTCTCGCCGTTCGCGGCGTCGGCCACGGCGAACTTCAGCCGGTTGGTCAGGCGGTCGTCGGCCTCCTTCACGAACTGGTCGAGTTGCCCCACGCCGTCGCCACGGAGTACCCACAAGTCCGGGGCGTCGGCGGCGTTGCCGGGCACCAGTTTCAGCGGCACGTTCAGCTTGGCGGTGCTGTCGGCGGCGGTCCACTCGACCGGGGCGTTCGGCAGGGTGAACTGCAACACCTCGTACACGTCCCGGAACGGCTGCTCGGGCAGGTACGTCCAGTGGCGTTCGCCGCGAATCAGCACGGCCGCGTCGTCCGGCAGCTTGATTTGGCCGGCGAACGGGTGCGTGTGCCCGACCTCCACCCACACGCGGGGGGCCTGCTCGGTGTACGCGCGCACCGGGCCGCTCGTGCCGGCGGCGAGTTGGTCGAGCGCCCGCAGCAGGGTGTAGTAGGGCGGGCCGATCACCCGCAGCAGCACCCGCTTGTCGGCCGGGTCGTCGGCCGACGCCAGCCAGCGGAAGCTCTGGCGGTCGTTGCCCAGGCGGATCATCTCGCCGACGATGCCGGGCAGGTCTTCGGCCGAGGGCAGTTCAAAGAGGACGGGGGCCTGCGTGCTCAGTTGCGGCGGGGTCTTGTCCTTCGTCGTCGGCACCACTTGCAGCCAGCACGACACCTTCTCCGGCTCGCCCGGCATCGCCTTCACCGCGGTCACGCCGAGCTTCGTCAGGTCGCCGGCGGCCTTCTTGGTCAGCTTGTGCGGGGTGTCGAGGAAGAGGCGGCCGTCGGCGGCGAACAGCACCTCGCCGGCGGACGTGACCACGTCGGCCGGCAGCAGGGTGCTGGTGAGCACCAGGCGGAAGGTGTCGGAATTCGGGAAGCAGAGGATCATGGCTCGGTTCTGTTGGAGATCAGGATTCACCGCC
>JANNQE010000277.1:0-1636 GCA_031441625.1 Planctomycetia bacterium | reverse complement strand
GGCGGCGGGTGTACCACGGGTTTGCGGAAATCCGCGTCCAGCGACAAGTCCTGTGCGCCAACGCCCAAGTTCATGCACCGTTCACCACGCCAACACCGGAATCATGCTGGAGTTCGCAGGATCAGGGCGATTGCACCCGGCACACAGGGCGTTCTTCCACGCCCACCTTCTCCGGCATTCGACCGAACACTTGGGACTCCCACACGGGGCCATCACACGCTTCCCGTTCCTCATCACGTTCGTTGGCCGCGGCTTGCCGCAGCGGAGGAATCGCAAATTAGTGTGTTCTTGTATTCGGTGAACGCCGCCCGTCGGCGGGGTGTCCCGTGGCATGGTGCCCACGGTCACGACCAACATTTGTCAAGTTCGGCCCCCGCCGCTTCTGACGCCTGATTGCGAGCGGCCGGTGTGCGGAGAGGTGCGGCTTCTTGCTGGCCTGTGGACGACAGGGCGGTGACGAATCGCCCGACGGCCAACGTAGAAGTGAGCCAGCGACCGCCGACGCGGGCGGCTTCCAATTTCACCCGGCGACCGTCCACGCCCTTCGCGCCGGTCATCACCCAGCGAAAGATGGTGCTGGGATCGACAGCCTTGCCACCGCGGTGGCCGGGGAACTGTCGCCCGACGGCGGACAGGGTGAGGCCACCACCCGCCTGAATCTCGGCCAACACTTGGGATGTGGGGCTGGGAACGGGTTCGGTCACGGGTCATCTCCTCGCAAGGTTTGCGACTTGATGAACGATAACAGCCGGCTGGGGAAACAGGCGAATGGACGATGCTGGACGCTGGCCGAAAGCGTGGGATTGGCCAACTTTTTTTCACCCCCCGCACGTCGAGCGGGCAGAGGGCTGATGGGCGTCAACGGGCTGTAGGAACTGTGGCAGGCCGCGTCCCATTCCCGGTCGGGGGGATGACGGCCCGGCTGGCTAACCCCATCGTAAACCGTGTGACGACCGTAGGGCAGGTGGGCCTAGAGCTTTCTGATCCCGAACGAACCCTTCAGCCGCTAGTCAGCACAGGCACGTCCGCCGCTTGACCCGCTTCCGATTAGGCAGGAATGAGCCTTCGAGCGGTGGATTTGTATCGTTAGCGTCCGGTGAGCGAGCGTCTTGTGGGGTGAGTTAGTCTGGGGTTTTCCTCGCCCGCAGGAGCCCCGTGATGTCCGTGCCTGATCCTCGTCTCGTGGAACGCTGGCGCACGACCTTCGCCATGTGGCGCAGTTCGGACCTCTCGGTGGCCGCGTTCTGCCGCTCGCGTGAACTCAACCTGTCGACCTTCTACCGCTGGCGGAAGATCCTCGACGATCTCGACCGGCCGCTGGCGACCCGGTCCGACCCGCAGCCATCCCTCGCCTTCGTGCCCGTCCGCGTGATCCCCGATGCCGTCGTCGAGGTGATCCTTCGGTCCGGTGTCCAACTCCGCGTGCCACTGTCCGCCGATGCCTCGCAAGTGGCCCGCTTGGTTCAGGCCCTGGGAGCGTCACCATGCTGACCATGGGCACCACCGGCGTCATCTACGTCGCCGTCGAGCCGCAAGACGGGCGCAAGGGGATCGACGGACTCGCGGGCGTCGTCCGCACCACGCTGGGTCGCGATCCCGGCTCCGGCGACCTGTTCGTCTTCAAGAACCGGCGCGG
>JANNQE010000276.1:0-4585 GCA_031441625.1 Planctomycetia bacterium | reverse complement strand
CCGGGACGGCGAGGATGATCCGCCGTGTCCCGGACGAGACCGCACGAGGAGTTGGGCGAATCCAAGCGACCGGGCAAGCCCCGTGCCGAACAGTATTGAGGGGAGAGGGGGTGTTCAAGCCGAACATCGTTCCGGTGCCTGGGCGTAGGACCAACAAGCGTTGCAGGTTGAACACCCCCTCTCCCCTGGGAGAGGGGGCCGGGGGGTGAGGTTTTGTTGAACAACACCGTCCGCGCCCGACACTTCGCCACCGGCCGGCCGCTCGCCGTGCGGTTCGACGCCGGCCGCATCGCCGCCGTCGCCGATTCCCCCGACGCCCCCGACGGCTGGATCGCCCCCGCCTTCTTCGACGTGCAAATCAACGGCGGGCAGGGGATCGGGTTCACCAGCCCCACGCTCACGGTCGATCAGGTGCGAAGCGTCGCCGACCTGTGCCGCGCACACGGCATCGGCGGATTCCTCCCCACCGTCATCACGTCCAGTTTCGACACCCTGCTTCACGCCTTCACCACCCTGCGAACCGCCGTCGAAGGTGACCGCGAACTGTCCGACCGCATCCCCGGCTTCCACCTGGAGGGGCCGTACTTCTGCCCGGACGACGGCCCGCGGGGTGCCCACCCGAGGCAGCACGTCCGCGACCCGGATCTCGACGAGTTCCGCCGCCTGCAAGACGCCGCGGGGGGAAAGATTCGCCTCGTCACGCTCGCCCCGGAACGCCCCAGCGCGATCCCGTTCATCGAACAACTCGCTGCCGCCGGCGTGCTGGTGAGCATCGGCCACACCGCTGCCACTGGACAACAAATTGCCGACGCCGTGCGTGCCGGGGCGAAGCTGTCCACGCACCTGGGCAACGGCTGTCACGCCACGCTCCCTCGCCACGACAACTACATCTGGGAGCAACTGGCGAACGACGCCCTGACCGCCAGCCTGATTGCCGACGGGCACCACCTGCCGCCGGCAGTGCTGAAATCGTTCATCCGCGGGAAGACGCCGAAGCGGGTGATCCTGACGTGCGATGCCGGCACGTTCGCGGGCAGCCCGCCGGGGCGGTACTCCGATTGGGGCACCGAGGTGGAGGTGCTGCCAAGCGGGAAGATCGTGCTGGCGGGCACACCGTTCCTGGCCGGGTCGGGGGTGTTTACGGACGCCTGCGTGAGCGGGGTGATCCGCCACGGCGGGGTCTGCCTGATCGAGGCGATCCAGATGGCGAGCGTCCGCCCGCGAGCACTCTTGGGGTTGCACGTGCCGGCAGTAGCCGTCGGCGACCGCGGCCCGTTCGTCCTGTTCGACTGGCAACCGGGCGAAGATCTGAAAGTGCGACGGGTGATCTGACCCCGGCGGATGGTTCTTTCCACCTCCCCCCACCCTCCGTTGGAATCATGCCGGATCGTAGAACCATCCTTGCCGGCCAAGCACTTACGGCGAATCTGGCCACCGGACGCGATCACGCGAACCATCCCGCCCGTCGCATTTGCTATCACGGTCGAAGGCGTGTACCATACGTCAGCGCCCCTCCGGTCGTGCCCAGGACCGTCGCCCATGCCCCGCGCCTTCATCAGCCACAGCGGCAAGGACGACCGCTACGTCCAGGAATTGGACCAGTTCCTCCGCGCGTGCGGATACGGAGAGGTGTTCAACGACGGGCACAGCATCCCCACCGGCGAGCAGTTCTGGCCTCACATCGAGCAGGGCATCCGCACTTGCGACACCTTCGTGGTGGTGCTGTCTCACGACTCGGTGAAGTCGGACTGGGTGGACAAGGAAGTGCGGCTCGCCCTGGAACTGGGCAAGAAGGTCATCCCCGTCCGCATCGACGACTGCAAGCCGCCTCCCTCGCTCCAAAAGTACGACACCCTCGACTTCCGCCCCGGCCGCGGCGAGCGAGTGAAGATCGCCCCCAGCCGCATCTTCCGGCACGCGGCGCGGGTGCTGTTCGGGCGGGAAAAGGAGCTGGCGGCACTCGACGCGGCTTGGGCCAAGCCGTCGCTGAACGTGTACACGCTCGTCGCCTGGGGCGGGGCCGGGAAGACGTCGCTGGTGGCCGAGTGGGTGAAGTCGCGGTTCGAGGCGAACGGCTGGCCGGGCGTCGAACGCTACTTCGACTGGAGCTTCTACAGCCAGGGCACCGGCGACCAGCGGCAGACGTCGTCCGACCAGTTCATCCAGGCGGCGCTCACCTTCTTCGGCGACCCGAACCCCACCCTGGGCACCCAACAGGTACGCGGCGAGCGGCTCGGCCATCTGATCCGCCAGCACCGCACGCTGCTGGTGCTCGACGGCATCGAGCCGCTGCAACACCCGCCGACGGACCGGAGCGGGCAGGGCGGGCGGCTGAAGGACGCGGCCCTGCAAGCGCTGCTGCAAACGCTCGTCGCCGACAACCCCGGCCTGTGCGTCGTCACCACCCGCGAGCACCTGAAGGACATCGAGGCCCGCCCCACCACCGAGGAACAGAGGCTCGACAAGCTGACCAAGGAGGCGGCGGTGGCCCTGCTGCGGCACCTCCAAACGACCGGCAGCGACGCCGACATGGAGAAGGCGTACACGAGCGCCGGCGGGCACGCGCTGACGCTGCAACTGCTCGGCCGGTTCATCGCCGACGCGCACGGCGGGGACATCCGCCGGTACGATCAGGTGGACTGGGGGGACGCCGAGGAGGAACTGCGCGAGGGGCGGTCGGCGTTCAAGGTGATGCTCGCCTACGAGAAGTGGCTGGCAGCGGGCGGGGCGGAGCAGCAGCGGGAACTGGCGATCCTCCGCCTGACCGGGCTGTTCGACCGGCCGATGTCGAACGGGTGCCTGGGCGCGCTGCGGGCGGAGCCGGCCATCGCCGGCTTGACGGACGCCCTCGTGGGGGTGAAGGAGACGAAGTGGAACGTGGCGATCAAGCGACTGGCGGAGGTGGACCTGGTGAACGTCGCGGCGGACAGCCTGGACGCCCACCCGCTCGTCCGCGAGTACTTCGCCAAGCAGTTGAAGGAGACGTTGCCGGAGGCGTTCAAGGAGGCCCACTCACGGCTGTTCGACTACTTGTGCAAGAACACGCCGCCCCGCCCGGACACCCTCGAAGGCCTGGCCCCGCTGTACGAGGCCGTCACCCACGGCTGCCTCGCAGGGCGACACCAAGAGGCGCTGTACAAGGTGTACGTGGACCGCATCCTCCGCGGCACGGGGAACGACGGCTTCTACAGCACGAACAAACTCGGGGCGATCGGTTCGAACCTTGCGGCGGTGGCGGCATTCTTCGACGAGCCGTGGAGCCGGGTATCGCCAAATCTGACCGAAGGCGATCAAGCGTGGCTGCTGAACGAGGCCGCGTACTACCTCCGTGCCCTCGGCCGGTTGACCGAAGCGGTGCAACCGATGCGAGCCGCGTTGGATATGCTGGTTCAGGCAAAGGATTGGAAGGGAGCAGCTGTCAGTGCCAGCAACCTGAGCGAGTTGGAGGTGATGCTGGGCCGGCTGACGGACGCCGTGGCCGACGGCCGCCAGTCGATCACATACGCTGACAAGAGCGGCGATGCGTCTTTGCAGCGAAAGGACAATCTCGCGACGGCAGCAGATGCCTTGCACCAGTCCGGCCGGCGCGGCGAAGCCGGCACGCTCTTCGCTGAAGCCGAAGGGATGCAGCGCGAATTGCTGCCGGGGTTCGACCTACTCTATTCGTTGTCAGGATTTTCTTACTGCGAGTGGCTGCTGGGCCCCACCCAGCGAACCGCGTGGCAAGCCGTCCTCGGTATTCTGAACGTCTCGCCCGTGCGAAACCCGCAGGAGGCTGGGACATCTGCGGCGAGCCCAGGTCCGCATGGCCAAGTTGACCATGCTACGGTCTTCGCCGACGTCGAACGGCGAGCATCCCGGTCTTTCGCTGCGAACTGGAATTGGTATTCGCTCCTCGACATCGCACTCGATCACCTCACACTCGCTCGCGTCGGGTTGATCCGGGCGGTCCTGACGCACCCACTCCCGCAGCCGACACTTGACTTGCCGCACGTCGCCGCCGTCGTCAACGGCCTCCGCGCTGCGGGTCAAATGCAGTACCTCCCGAACGGCCTTCTCACCGCCGCGCTCTACCACTTCGTTCGCGGGGAGCACGACCTCGCTCGCCAACACCTCGCCGAGGCGGAGCAGATCGCGGAGCGGGGGCCGATGCCGCTGTTCCTGGCCGACGTGCATCTGCACCGCGCCCGCATGTTCCGCGACAAGGGCGAGTTGACGAAGGCCGCCAAGCTCATCCGCGACCTCGGCTACGGCCGCCGGTACGAAGAACTCGCCGACGCCGAAGCCGCCGCGAAGGGGTGGTGAGCGACCTCCCAGCCGCGGAGCGGCGTGCGGGTGTAGCCTGGGGCGGAAGCCCCAGGACAAATAGCAGAAACGCACAAGCCCCGGAGGGGCGCTCGGCATCGGCCCGTGCGCCCCTCCGGGGCTTCGTCGTGGGTGGCTGGGAGTCCTGGGGCTTCCGCCCCAAACTACACCCGCCCGCCGCTCCGCGGCTTGTTGGTCGCTCACCACCCCTTCGCGGCTTCTTCGGCGTCGGCGAGTTCGTCGGTGCGGCGGCCGTAGCCGAGGTCGCGGATGAGCTTGG
>JANNQE010000275.1:0-11200 GCA_031441625.1 Planctomycetia bacterium | reverse complement strand
GACGAAGGTGCAACCCATCCCGTCCGACGTGGCCGCCGAACTGGTGCGGTACTTCGCCGGCAAACCGGCCGGCCAACCGATCTGGGGCGGGACGTGGGCGGAGAAGGGGGCCGAGATGCTCCGCATCGACCTGGACGCCGCCGGCATCACCTACGCCGTGAACGGGCCGAACGGACCAGAGCACGCCGACTTCCACGCCCTGCGGCACTCCTACCTGACGCTGCTCGGCAACAGCGGGGCAGACACGCGAACGGTTCAGGAACTGGCCGGGCATTCCTCGCCCGTCGTCACCGCCCGCTACATGCACAAGCGGCACGACGACCTTGCCGGGGCGGTCGGGAAACTGCCGTCGCTGGTGTCGGGGGCACCGGGCGGGGGTGAAATCCGAGTAGTGCCGGGCGTAGTGACGGGGGGCATTTCGGGGCACTCGCCCGCACCGTCTGGCACTCCTGCGACGATCCGGGGCCAGTTAGGGGACGTGGCGGAAACCCCTGAAAAAGAAGCGGCCGGCGCTCGAAAGCACCGGCCGGCATCGTCTCGCATCGAGTGGGCAGTCCCGGGGTTGAACCGGGGACCTAGCGATTTTCAGTCGGCAAGTTCACCGGCTGATCCGCCATGCTCTGCCCACAAAAACCAAGCAATTTGAGCCTCTGGGAGGGAACCGTCCGGTTAGATGACTCTCACAGTTTAGTGCGTTCTCTGCCCGTTTAGAACAGATTCTCTGCCACTTCTCTGCCAACCAGATGCCTGCGACCCGCAAGACAGCTTCGCGGGCGAGAGGGTGACCATTACCCTCAAGGGCGCGAACCGCCCACCGGTCGTCGGCACTATGCTGAAAATGAAGCCAACGAAGGGTTACGGCGGCCCGGCCGCGACCGGCCGATTCCTCGTCGTGTAAACAACCGAGGGGAGGACCTATGTGGACGCCTCGGAGGCGTTGGCGATCAAGTCGGACGACGCGGGTGACAAGGTGACCCGCCGACAGCCCCGCATGGTGCTCACCCTGAAGGAGACCGACAAGGCGGAGACGAAAGTGACCCTTCACTACCTGACGTACGGGCTGGCGTGGTCGCCCAGCTACCACCTCGACATCTCCGACCCGAAGACGCTCGCCCTCGAACAGCACGCCGTGGTGAAGAACGAACTGGCCGACCTGGACGGGGTGGAGGTGCGGCTCATCTCGGGCTTCCCGAGCGTGCAGTTCGCCCACGTCCGCTCCCCGCTCGCCCCCGGCACCACCCTCGCCTCGTTCTTCTCCGAACTCGACTCCGGCCCCCGCCGGCGGTACGCCGACGCGCTGAGTAACGTCATCGCCCAGCAGCAAGTGGGCGGCAACCGTTCCTCGCCCTTCGGAACGGCTCTGGGGGCCATTCCCACCGGCGAGGGGGTGGACCTGCACTACCAGCCGATCGGAAAGCGGTCGCTGGCGACCGGCGACACCCTGTCCCCGACGGTGGCGAAGGGGAAGGCGGACTACGAGCGGATCGTCGAGTGGCTGGTGCCCGACAACCGGAACGAGTACGGCTACTACGACCGGGGCGGGCGGGATGAAGACGAGAACGACTCGGCATGGGACGCGCTCAAGTTCAAGAACCCGCTCAAGTTCCACATGACCACCGCACCGGCCACCGTCACCTCCAACGGCTCGTTCAACGGCCAGCGGGCGAGCTACTGGGCGAACGCCGGGGAGGAGATGGTGCTGCGGGTGGAGAAGCTGCTGAGCGTGCGGACGCGGACGACGGAGAGCGAGGCGGCGGGCGGCGAGCGGGACGTGGTGTGGGTGGGCGGGCGGCAGTACCGTAGCTGTCCGGTGAATCGACGCCTTGCGGAGTCGGGTAGCTTGTGAGTTTTCCCTGGGAGAACTCCGTCATGTCGAGACACCGCCCCGAGAAGGTCCGGTCCTGGCTGGCAACCATCGACGCCTGGAAGCGGTCGGGCCAGACGGTCAACGCCTTCTGCCGTGCCCGGCAGATCACCCGATCCAACGTAAGCGTTCGGTGACGCTTTCAATTACCCACAAGTTCGCCTCGCCCTCGCCGGTCGTTGGGGTTACCGTCATCATCCGGATGACTATCCGCAACCGGTTTGTCGGTCGGGGGAACGGGCATGGACGCCTGGGTCGAACACGAGTTGGCGGGCGGCACTTTCCCGGACCAGCGTTTGAAGACGCGACTCGGGCGGTTGCTCGGCGACTTGAGGGAGCGGATCGGCGGGACGCTGCCGATGGCGTGCCAGGACTGGGCGGCGACGAAGGCCGCGTACCGATTCTTCGACAACCCCCGCGTCGACGAGGGCGTCATCCTGGCCGGGCAGCCAAGTTGTGGGGAATTGAAAGTCGGTGACGGGTGGGCATGGTCGCTTCCGCGTTTTCAGACAGCGTGGCGAGCGCTACCTGTTACACTCGTCAGTCATGACTGACACGACCCGCCTGTTTGACGATGCCGGCGACCGCCGAACGGCCGCCGCCCTGCTCCCGGTCGTGTACGCCGAGCTCCGTCGGTTGGCCGCGGCACGAATGCTCGGGCAGGCCGCCGACCACACGCTGGACGCGACGGCGCTGGTCCACGAGGCGTACGTGAAGCTGGTCGGACCGTCGGACGGCCCCCGCTGGGCGGACCGCAGCCACTTCTTCGCCGCCGCCGCCGAGGCCATGCGGCACATCCTGGTCGATCGGGCGCGACGCCGGAACGCTCTCAAGCGGGGCGGGACCGCCGCCCGCATCGAACTGCCCGAGGACGCCCTCGTGGCTCCCGACAACCGCGGCGACGGCGAACTGCTCGCGGTCGATGCCGCCCTCGACCGGCTGGCCGCCACCGACCCCCAGGCGGCCGAGCTGGTGAAACTCCGCTACTTCGCCGGGCTGAGCATCCCGGACGCCGCCGCCGCCTTGGGCATCGCCCCTCGGTCGGCCGACCGGGTGTGGGCGTACGCCCGGGCCTGGTTGCGGACGGCGATCGCCGAGCCGGAAAAATAGTGGGTGAAAATGTGGCGCGGTTTCCGCCGGACTGCGTGGGTGGGGTTAGCGGGTCGAAGACCGACTCGCACCCGACCCGGAGACCCGGTCATGTCCACTTTCCGCTTCGCCTCCCTGTTCACCAAACTGTTCCGCCGCGCCCCGAAGACGATCAGCACCTCCTGCCCGACCACTCGCCCGCCCCTCGGGCTGACAACCCTGGAGGCCCGCGAAGTGCCGGCCGCCTTCTCGGCGTACGCGGCCGTCGGCCCCTCTTACGCGGCGACCGTCAACCCTGGCCTGTACGCCACGGCCGCCCCGGTTGCCCCGGTTGCCCCGGCCAGCCTCTACTCGCCGGGCGCGGTCGTCGGCTCGGTATACATGCCGACGCCGACCGCCGACTTGTACACCCCGGTACCCCCGATCTCCGCAGTCATCGCCATCGGGCTCCGTGTTCCAGACAACACAACCGTACGGGCGTACATGGCCGGCAGCACTCTGAACGTGGACGGGACGAACAACGACGACGTGCTCGTCGTCACCCAATCCGGCAACACCATCACGGCCGCCGGGAAGACCTTCACCGCCTCGGCCGTCACCAAGATCGTCGTCAACGGCCGGGCCGGGTTCGACACCATCCGGAACAACACGGCCAAGCCCTCGACCCTCTACGGCGGGGCGGACGGCGACAAGATCTACGGCGGGTCGGCGGCCGACCGCATCGAGGGCGAGGGCGGCGACGACAAGCTCTACGGCATGGGCGGCGTGGACCGGCTCTACGGCGGCGACAACAACGACCGCCTGGAAGGCGGGGCGGCGTCCGACTACCTGTACGGCGGGGCGGGCAACGACACCCTGCTCGGCGGGGCCGCCTACGACCACCTGGAAGGGCAGGCGGGGGACGACACGTTGACCGACGACGTCGGGTCAAACGCCTTCGTGTACGATGCCGAGGACACCGGCACCGGGGCGATCTTCTTCAGGGCCCAGCAGCTCGGCTGGGTCGGGGCGGCGGTCGGCCAGACCGAGACGGTCGAGGGCGGCAGCTTCCAGCGGTTCGAGAACGCGACCATCTACTCGGTGACCGGCCGCGGTACGTTCGTCATCTACGGGGCCATCCGCGACCGGTACGACGCCCTCGGCGGCCCGGCCAACGCGATGGGCCTGCCGGTGTCGGACGAGTACGACGGGGGCGGCGGCTGGCGGCACGTCAACTTCGAGGCCGGGAGCATCGTCTGGCACGCCGACGTCACCCCCACCGGGGCACGGCTGAGCTTCGACCGGACCGAGATGCTCAACCTGTTCGGGCGGGTCGGCCGGGACGGGGTGGTGGACGGGGGCGAGTTGGACTTCCTCCGCGCCATCGTGGGCGACGGCACCGTCCACATGCCCCTGGACGTCCGCAACCTGGCCCACAAGGTGGTGAACGGCGACGTGGCCAACTTCGAGTACCGGGGCCAGCCGATGGGCGACCTGTACGAGGGCAGCGGCAGCGGACAGTTGGAGAACCTGGTCAACAAGTGGTTCCGCGGCACCGACTCGCCGTACGCCAACCACAAGAACGGCATCGTCTACGGGTACGCTCGGGCGGCGGGCTCACTGTTCGGCCCGCTCGGGCCGCAGGTGGAGGACGTCGATCAGGGCCGTACGGGGGACTGCTACTTCGCGGCCTCGCTGGCGGCCGTGGCCCACCGCGACACCCAGGCGATCCGGGACATGTTCGTCGAGAACGCCGACGGCACCTACGCGGTCCGGTTCTACCGTGACGGCCAGCCGGTGTTCGTGACCGTGACTCGCGACCTGCCGGTGAACATGGTCGAGGACGGGACGGGGACGGTCGGCGGCTTCGCGTTCGGCAACAACAGCTCCAAGAAGCTGATGACGGACCCGACCAACGTCCTCTGGTACGCCCTGGCGGAGAAGGCCTACGCCCAGCTCAACCAGTCGGGCTGGATCCTCCAGGACGGGTCGAACAGCTACTTCGGCATCAGCGGCGGCCACGCGAAGAACGCCCTGTCGCACATCACCGGAGCCTGGAGCGACGACCACACGATGGAGGACGTGTTCGACAAGTACCTCGACGACATGGTCGAGGTCGCGCACCAGGGCAAGCTGATCACGCTGTCCACCCCGAGCGACCAAGACGACGTGGAACACCCCCTGATCGTGGCCCAGCACGTGTACACCCTGGTGGGCATCTACAACGACAACAACCTGTTCAAGGTCTACAACCCGTGGGGCGTGGACGGGAACCTCGGTGCCAGCGACGGGACCGACGACGGCTACCTGTGGCTCAACCGCCACGACATGCTTGTGAACTTCCACCAATGGACGTGGGCGAACTGACCCCGGAGCCGCCCGTCTCGCCCTGGCGGCGAGGTGACGCCGCCGCGGCCCCGCGGCACTTGATTCTGTTACATTCACCGCCACCACACCCGATTACCGCCATGACCGAACGCTCCGTCTTCCTGGCCGCCCTCGACATCGCCGACGCGGCCGGCCGGGCGGCCTACCTCGACCAGGCGTGTGCGGCCGACGCCGACCTCCGTCGGCGGGTTGAGGCGCTCCTCGCCGCCCACGCCGCCTCGGGCACGTTCATGGCGCACCCCGCGGCCGAGGACGATCCGCGGGACGCGACCGGTGAATTCACACAGGCCGGACCGGTCCCGTTCGAATCCGGCCTCCTCCTCGCCGAACGGTACCGCCTCCTCGGACCGATCGGCGAGGGCGGCATGGGAACGGTCTACCGGGCCGAGCAGGTGCAGCCGGTCAAGCGGATGGTGGCGGTGAAGCTGATCAAGCCGGGGATGGACACGCGGACGGTGCTGGCCCGGTTCGAGGCGGAACGCCAGGCCCTGGCCCTGATGGACCACCCGCACATCGCCAAGGTGTTCGACGCCGGCGCGACGCCCGACGGGCGACCGTTCTTCGTCATGGAGTTGGTCGAGGGGGTGCCGCTGACCGACTACTGCGACACCCGCCGGCTGACTGTGCCTGACCGCCTCGCCCTGTTCCGCCAAGTCTGCGCGGCGGTGCAGCACGCGCACCAGAAGGGCATCATCCACCGCGACCTGAAGCCGTCCAACGTGCTGGTGGCGGAACAGGACGGCAAACCGGTGCCCAAGGTGATCGACTTCGGCCTGGCCAAGGCCGTCGGCGGCACCGCCCTGACCGAGCACTCCCTGCTCACCGGGTACGGGGCCATCCTCGGCACCCCGCTGTACATGGCCCCGGAACAGGCCACGTTCCAAGCGGCCGACGTGGACACACGGGCGGACGTGTACGCCCTCGGGGTCATCTTGTACGAGCTGCTCACCGGCACCACCCCCATCACCCGGGTGACCCTGCGGGCGGCGGCCATGGAGGAGATGCTCAAGCTCATCCGCGAACAGGACCCGCCCACCCCGTCGAGCCGCCTGAGCGCGGCGGACGGCACGCCGGGCGTGGCCGCCAGCCGGCAGACGGAGCCGGCCCAGTTGGGGCGGTTCGTGCGGGGCGAGCTCGACTGGATCGTGATGAAGGCCCTGAGCAAGGAGCGGGGCCGCCGCTACGACTCGGCCGGCGGGTTCGCCACCGACGTCGAACACTTCCTCAACCACGAGCCGGTGCAGGCCGGGCCGACGAGTGCGGCCTACCGGGCGCGGAAGTTCGTCCGCCGCAACCGGGCGGCCGTGACGGCGGCCGGGCTGGTCGTGACCGCCCTCGTCGCCGGCGTGGTCGGCACCACGTGGGGGCTGGTGCAGGCGGAACGGCAGCGGGGGGAGGCGGACGAGGCCCGCGGGCGGGAGAAGGAGCGGGCGGACGCGGCCGAAACCGCCGAGGCGGCCGAGCGGCGGGCGAAGGAGGATGTCACCCGCGGGAAGGAGGAGCTTCAGAAAACGAACGACGCCCTGGTCAAGGCGAACGCGGCCGAGCAGGCCGCCCGGGCGGTCGCCCAGCAGGCGGAAGACGCCGCGCTCCAAATCCTGGTCGAGGGGACGAACGACGCGGTCCGGAACTTGATCGGGTCGAAGGCGGCACTCGGCCCCCAAGAAACGGCCTACCTGGAGGGGATGGTGAAGCGGTGGCGGATGTTCGCCGACCGCACCGGCGACGACGACCGCAGCCGGCTGGTGCGGGCGTCCGCCCACCAGCAGCTCGGGCTGCTGTGGGGCCAGCTCGGCCTTCACGACCGGGCCGAGGCCGACTTCCGCGCCGCCTGCGACTTGCTGGAGAAGCTGACGGCGGACCAGCCCGACCGGCGGGGGGTGCTGGTCGTCTGCCTGCACCAGTTATCACTCGCCGAGCGGGCTCAGTACAAGCTGAAGGAGGCCGAGAAGCGGCTGCGGCGGGTGCTCGACCTGCTCCGCCCGGACGGCCCGTGGGCGGGCCAGGTGCCCGACCGCCTGGACAAGTCGGCGTCCGCCCACATCGACCTGGGGGCGGTGCTGGACGAGGGCGACAAGCGGAAGGATGCCGAGAAGGAGTACCGCAACGGCCTGACGGAGTGCGACCAACTGCTAGCCGCCAAACCGGACGACCGCGCGGTGCAAGTGACCCGCGGCACCGGGCTGACCAACCTCGGCCTGCTGCTCGGCGACACGGACCGGCCGGACGAGGCGGAGGGGTTGTTCCGCGAGGCCGTCCGCCAGTACGCGGCACTGGCGAAGGCCGAACCCGGCTCGCCCCACTACCGGGCCGACCTGGCCGGCGTCCACACCCACCTCGGCCAACTGCTGCGGGTGAAACGGGAGTTCGGCGAGTCCGAGGCCGAGTTGCGGGCCGGGCTGGCTATCCTCGTCAAGCTGGCGGCCGACTACCCGGCCGTGCCCACCTTCCGGGCCAAACTGGCCGTCACCCACGGCCACCTGGGTCTGCTGCTCGCCGATCGTAAGAAGGTGGACGCCGCCGCCACGGAGTACAAGGCGGGCGTTGCCATCCAGGAGAAGCTGATCGCTGAACAGCCGAAGGCCACCGGCTACCAGGTGGAGATGGCCGGCGGTTGCTGCAACCTGGGCGAGTTGCTGCGGGCGAACGGCCAGTCGGCCGACAGTCTGGAGTGGTTCGACAAGGCGGTGAAAGCGCTCACCCCGCTCGTGCAGGACGCCAACGAAGACCCCCTCGCCAAGCAGTTCCTGTTCAACAGTCACTGGCGGCGGGCGCTCGCCCGCGGGCAGGTGGGCAAGCACGCCGACGCCGTGGCCGACTGGGACCGGGTGCTCGCCCTCGTCGATCCGAGCGGCCGCCTGCCGTTCCGGGTGGAGCGGATGGCGTCGCTGGCGGCGGCCGGAAAGGGGTCCGAAGCGGTGGCGGAGGCCGACGCCCTGCTCAAGCGGGCGGGATGGTCGGGCGGCCAGTTCGTGCAGTTCGCCGGCGTGTACGCCGTCGCGTCGGTCAGCGTCGAGGGGAAGGCGGACGAGTACGCGCCGAAGGCGGTGGAGTTGCTGACGAAAGCGACGAAGGGCGGGTTCAAGGACGTGGCCCGGCTGAAGGCGGACAAGCAACTCGACCCGCTCCGCGACCGGGACGGCTTCAAAAAGTTGCTTGCCGAGTTGGAGAAGGACGCTCCGACGGCGAAGGAACCTGCCCCGAAGCCGCCGGAGAAGAAGTGACCAACCGTCGCGGACAACCTGTTCGTTATCCCCTCTCGCCGTGAGGCTTCACCCAGGCGTCGGGCAGCAGATCACTCGCATCCGCCCCAGTAGGACGGCCGGCGAGCCGGTCGAGCACGTCGCGGAGGTACGACCACGGGTTGAGTCGATGGCGCGTCGCACTGGCGCACACGCTCAGCAGCACGGAGGCGGTCTTCAACCCGCCGTCGCCACCCACGTGCAGCCAGTTGGAACGTCCCACGGCGAGCGGACGGATGGCCCGCTCGGCGGCCCCGTTGTCGATGGCGAATCGGGCGTCGTCGAGGTAACGAACCAACGTCGCCCACTGGTTCCGGGCGTACCCGACCGCTTGACCGAACAGGCTCTTCGGTGTCGCCGAACGATGTTGCGCGTCGAGCCAGCCGGCGAAGTTCGCCAGGATCGGCCCGGCCCGCGTCCGCCGCACCCGCACCACATCGGCGTCGGTGAACGTCTCGCCCAACCTCGCCCATTCATCCTTGATCTCCCGCTCGACGGCGTACAGGGTGCGGATGAACGCCAGCGCCTCGACCGCCCGCGGGTCGGTCGGCTCGGCCTCCACGAAGTACCGCCGGGCGTGCATCCAGCACCCGAGATGCCGCTCGTTGTGGTGGACGGCGTTGTACCCGTCGTACGCGTCGGCGTGGACGAACCCGCGGTAGCCGGCGAGGAACGCGTGCGGGAACTCCTGACGGCGGCCGGCGGTCAGGTCGAAGAGGGTGTACGGATTTGCGGCGTCGCCGAGGTACACCCAGGCATACGCGGCCCTGCGCGGCCGCAGCAGCACCAGCGGGGTGTCGTCGGCGTGGATCGCGAACGATTGGTGCAGTCGGCGGTGCATCAGGTCATACAGCGGAGTCAGCAGCTCACCGCACTTCCGCAGGTGGTCGCACAGGGAGGACCGCCGCACGTGCCACCCGTACCGGGCGAGGATCGCCTCCTGGCGGTGCAGCGGCAGGTGATCGACCACCTTCGACACGATGACGTGGGCGAGCAGGCCGCTGCCGATGCCGCTCTTCGGGATCGGCTCCGGCGGCAGGACCGCCCGAGCGATCCGCGGGTCGTGGCCCTGCGACTCACAACCTCGGCAAGCATAGGTCGGGCGGACCAATTCCCGGACGAACAGGGCCATCGGCTGGTAGTCGAGCCGCTCGCTGACGATCTGTCCGATGCGGATCTTGGCTGCCCCGCAGCACGCGCACTCCTTCTCGGCGTCGCTCAGGTCGATCAGTTCCGGGCGGCGCGGCAGGTCCGTCGGCTTGCGGCTGCGGCCGTGCCCCTTCCGCTTCCTCGGGGCCGGTGGCTCGGTGGTCCCTTCGGGAGTGGCTGGCTCGACCGCCTGCGGAGTCTCGGCGTCGGTGAGATCCATCCCGTCGAACAGGGTCGGGCCTTTGACCCGTTCGCCGCCCCGGCCGAACGTGATCTTGACCAGGCGATGGATGTGGGCCTGCTGCGCCTCGACCTGCTTGCGGAGGTCGGCCACCACGTCGCGGAGTTCGGCGATGACGGCGTCGGCGTGGGCCAACTTCCGGCGGAGGTCGTCGCTGTCGTCGGTCGGCGGCATGCCGGATTGAACACCCGCGAGTGTTCGCGGTAGCGCATCACGCCGGCGATTTGTACCGGCGACGTTCGCGGGCCTTGGCCGGGTCGAGTCCGCCGAGGATCATCGCCAACTGCGTTGGCGTGACGGGCACGCTGGCGTCCGTGGCGGCGGGGAAGGCGAACGTCCCCTTCTCCAATCGCCTCAAATACAGGGCGAAGCCGTCGCCCATCCAGGCCAGAATCTTCAGCTTGTCGGCGCGGCGCGTCTTGAAGACGAACAGGTCGCCCGACAAGGGATCGCCCTTGAGAACCGACCGCACGACGCCGGCGAGGGAGTCGATCCCCTTACGTCCATCGACCGGTTCGACGGCGACCAGGATGCGGCCGCCCGGCAGCAGGCTCAGCATGACGCCGCCCCCACGGCGGTCACCAGCCGGGTGACGGAGTCGGGAGCAGCCCCCAGCGGCACCCGGACCACGATCCCGGAACGCAGCACGACCTCGGCCATCGGCTCTGCGACGATGCGCACGGGCACGAACGTCGGCGACGGGGAGGGAGAGGACTCGCTCGACTCCGCGGCCACGATTCGCCGCCAGCGGTCGAAGTTCGACCGGGTGAGTTGACGGGCGCGACAGAAGGCGTTGACCGTCTGGCCCGACCGCTGCCACGCATCGACCAATGCTCGCCAGGCGCGGACCTTCTCGGGACGGTGTCCCGACATGACGGAGTTCTCCCTTGGGAAAACTCACAAGCTACCCGACGCCGCAAGGCGTCATTTCGCCGGACAGTTACAGTGCACCCGCAGGTGCTTGATCGAGTCGTCGGCGTCGTCCCCCTCCGGGTCGATGGGCAGGATCACCTCCCCGTCCGCGTTCATCTTTTTGATGTGCCTCTCGTTCACCAGGAACAGGCAGGCCACCACCACCGGCACGCCGTTCAGGTCCCGCACCGCCTTTGGTGATCAACACGAGATCGGGGCTCTTCCGGAATGCCATTCAGTTAGCGCGCAAGTCCTTTGGCGTCCTATTGTTTCGTCACCTCCGAGGTGCCGAACATGGTCCCGACGCTCACCGCCGCGTTACGCCAGATCCGCGAG
>JANNQE010000274.1:0-3799 GCA_031441625.1 Planctomycetia bacterium | reverse complement strand
CCCCTTCGGGGCTGTGATGCGTTCAAGCCCCGAAGGGGCGACAGCCAATAGCCCAGGGCGCAAGCCCTGGGGACTCATTCTCCCCGCGGCACACGCCGGTTGCCCGCCGGCCGAACGCAAACTACACTTCCGCGCCGCGCCCGCCCGCCCCGGCCCGCGCCACACCTGAACACCACGCGCCCGCATGAACCCGATGCCGCAGTTGCGGACCGTTCACACCCGCCCGACCGGGGAGACGGCGAGCGCGCACTCGCCCGACGCCCCCACCCGCACCGGCGACCCGGCCCGCCGCCCGCCCGAACCGGGCGTCGATCTGACCCGCGTGCCGCTGCCCGCCCGCGGGCTGCTCACCCACCTGCACGCGCACGGGTTGCTGACCGACGCCGAGCTGGTGCGGGTCCTGGCCGACCTGGGCGAGCGGGTGCGGGCGATCACCACCCGCGAGCACGCCGCCGACGCGCTCGTCCAATTCGGGTTCATCACCAAGTATGTCCGCGGGCGGGCGCTGGCCGGGCACCTGGCCGGGCTGGTGTGCGGGCCGTACCGCGTGCTCGACCGGGCCGGGGCGGGCACCGTCGGCGTGGTCTTCCTGGCCGAGCACACCGTGCTGAAGCGGCGGGTGGCGCTGAAGGTGCTCACCGGCCACGGGACCGACGACATCCACTCCCACGAGCGGTTCACCACCGAGGCGCGGGTGCTGGCCGCCCTCGACCACCCGCACGTGGTCCGCTGTTTCGACGCCGGCATGGTCCGCGGCAGCGGCGAGGAGGTGTGGTTTCAGGCGCACGAGTGGGCCGGCGGGGGCGACCTGGAGCAACGGGTGTACGACCACGGCACGGCCGACATCGAGGCCGGTTGCCGGTGGGGGTGGCAGGCGTCCGCCGGGCTGCACGCGGCCCACCGCGCCGGACTGGTCCACCGCGACGTGAAGCCGAGCAACCTGCTCCTCGACGACGCCGGCCACATCAAGGTGGCCGACTTCGGACTCGTTCGGCACCCGTCGGCCGACCGCACGCCGGTGAACGCCGTCGTCGGCTCGCTGCAATTCCTCGCCCCCGAGCAACTGAACGACCCGACCACCGCCGGCCCGCCGGCCGACGTGTACGGCCTCGGGGCCACCCTCTTCTGGCTGCTCAGCGGGCGACTGCCGCGGCCCGACGGCGCACCGAGTGAGGTGATCGCCCACCTGCGGACGAAAGAGGCCGACCGCCTGAGAACCGTCCTGCCGACCGCCCCCGCCGAACTCGACGACCTGCTCGCCCGCATGTTGAACGGCAACCCGGCCGCTCGTCCGACCCTGCCCGACGTGATGGCCGTGTTCGCCAAGTTTCCTGCACCGACCACCACTCCGGACGAGACCATCGCCGGGCTGGAGCAGGAGTTGGCCGAAGCCCGCAAGCACCGCGACGACGCCCGCCGGGCCATCCTGAAAGCCCTGCACGCGACCACCCTCGCACGACCCGACGACACGTTCGCGCGGGCCGAGCGGGTGGGCACGTTCACCGCCGTCATCGCCCGGCACCTGAGCCGGCACCCGCACTGGTCGGGCTACCGCGTGCCGGCCGTGCGGGTGGAACTGGCCACCATCGCCGCCACCGTGGACGTGGAGGGGGTCGAAGGGGTGTTCGACAAGCTGGCCGATCTGCCGACGCCCCTGCCCTTCGTGCGAACCGCCACCGACGCCGTGAAGTACCTCCGCGAGCGGTGGGACGGGACCGGGCCGGGCGGGTTGAAAGGGACGGCCATCCCGCCGGCGGCGCGGGTGATCGGCGTGGCCGACGTCTTCGAACGCCTGACGAGCGACCCGGCCTCCGACCCGACCACCGCGTTCGCCGAACTGACCGCCCACACCGGCACGGCCTTCGACCCGGACGTGATCGCCGCCCTGCAATCCGCCGAAGAGGAGTTGACCGCCCTCGTGTTGCCCGTCCTCGAACTGATCCCCGACGAGGCGTGAGGTGGCGAGTGGGTCCGGCCACTTCCCCCCCCACCCCTCCGCGGACCCACGACAAAATTCCGGTACCACTCTTGCTGGCCAAGCACTTCCGGCGAATCTGCACAACCGCCGCGGTCACAAAAGCCACCCGCATTCGCTTCCTGATACCACTTTTTGGACCGGCGTGGCACAATACCGGCACCCCTCGCGGTGTCTGTGTTCGCCGGGGCGAAACCGTTCGAGTCGGGTGCCCAACTCTTGCCAAGAGTCGCTCTTGCTCTCAACCAGGTAGTCCTTCCGCGGACTACTCAGAGGAGACATGACATGAACCGTTCGTGGGTTGTCGTCACGCTCGTCACGCTACTCGGCCTGCAACCGATGCCGAGCTTCGCCCAACTGAAGATGACGGAGACATCGTCGGTTTCCGTGCAATGGCCGAAGCATGTGAACACGAACACCGGTCCACTCCGTGTCCTCGCCGCGGACGGCCGGTTCGTCGCCTCCACCGAAGAACTTCCGAACGCAAAGGGCATCACTCATGTGCGGCTCTTCGACGGCCGCACCGGCAAGGAACTGGACACGCTCAGGGCACACGTCGGAGGGGTCATTTGCATGGCGTTCAACTCGGACGGCACCCAGTTGGCAACGGGAGGGTTTGCCGACGGCACCGTCAAGGTGTGGGACTTGAAGACGCAGAAGCAGACCGCCGTTCTACGCGAGTTCAAGAGGCCGACTGCTCTGGCCTTCAGCCCGGACGGCAAGACGCTGGCCACCGCGGGGCGGTCGATGGATCAGGGCTTGATTGATCGAGATATTGGCGTTGTTCGCCTCTGGGACATCGGCACCGGAAAGGAGCGTGCCAACCTGCTCGGTTCAAAAGTGGGGTACGTTCCTGACCACCTACGGTTCAGCCCGAACGGCAAACGGTTGATGGTCCTATGGCGTGGCGCGTGTGACGTTTGGGACATGGACCGAGAGAGGTTGGTCCTGGAGATGAAAAGCGATAAACCTCACACCGGTTTGTTCACAAGTCAGCCGTTGTTCGGGTCGGACTGGAAATATCTGGTTACAGGATCTTCTCATTTTGAAGGCGATGGCAAGCACTCTTACAAACTGCACCTGTTCGACGGAGAAACAGGCAAGGAGAAATGGGCTGTCGAGAGTAAGGGGGGGGAGTGGCCATTCGCTTTTAGTCCCGATGGGACCTTTGTGGCGGTCAACACCAGTGACGGCATCGATGTGGTTGAGACGGAGACGGGAAAGACAGCCGCGACACTCAAGGGGGTCACAGCTCCTTACGAGAGGTTTAGCCCTGACGGAAAGACGCTGACCGCGCTGGTGGAAAACAAGGACAAGGAGACCGTGATCAAAACCTGGGAGTTGGCCTGGGAGAAACGACCCGGCAAGTAGCTGAGACAGGTCGAGCGACCGGGGTTGTGGATCACGACGGGCCGCCAGCAAGGTGGGCGGGGTCGATCACCGGCCGGGGATCGCGAGCACCCGCTCGTGAACCCGGCAACGCGGCCCGGCCCCTCAACCGGCTGCGACGCCCCGCCGGAACCGCCGGTGCGGGAAGACGGCGGGGCGTCGCGGCTGGTGCCCTCTCTCGCACATCGGTTCGTGAACCGAACACGTGACCGGCTCCCCCGGCCGCTCGACCCGCCCTACAAAGCGCCCCTCACCGCGTCGGGTGAGGAATCGTACCACCAGATGCCGCGGAGCGGCGGCAGACGTTAGCCAGGGGTGAAGTCGGTGAGCCGAAAGCGAGCGACGGAACCCCTGGAAACGCAAGCGAAATGGAACAAGCCCCGGAGGGGCGGCAGTCATGCGATCTGTCGCCCCTCCGGGGCTTGTTCATCTTCG
>JANNQE010000273.1:0-8549 GCA_031441625.1 Planctomycetia bacterium | reverse complement strand
CCCCCCCAGCCGATGAACACGGCCGACGAGTACAGGTTCGTCACGAACACGAGCGGGCGGTCCATCAGGTACATGCGGGCGAACAGGGTGAACGTGTGCGCCACGAACACCACGACCAGCCACGAGAACACCCCGCGGCGGATGGTCTGGCTGGCCTTCGGGGCCACCACCAGCAGCACGAACCCGACCAGGCTGAGCACGGCCGCCACCACGTACAGGCCGGTACACCAGTAGTACATGCCCGACTGGTTCAGGTACGTTTCCAGGTCGGCCCGCTGGAAGGCGGTCGCCGGCACCTGCTCGGCCACCCGCTTGCGGTAGGCGGCCACCGCCTCGTCGAACGCCTTCGGGTCGTTGCCGCGGTAGGCGGCCAGCACCTTCTGCCACGCCTCCGAGTTCTGCGCCCACGTGGGCATCTCCTTGTCCACTTCCTCCCGGCCGATGCGTTCGAGGTCGGCCGACTGCTCCGGCGTGAGGCCTTTCAGTTCGGGCGGCACGCCCGCCTCGCGGAGCCGCTCGCGGATGCGGGGGAGCGCCTTCTGGAGGGCGTCCATGCGGGCCGAGTCGGTCGCCTCGCGGGCGTCGGCCGGCTTCTGCCACTCTTGCCCGTCCGACGGCGGGATGACGAGCGGCAACTCGCCCTGAATCATCTCCTGATAAATCCGCAGGTGCTCGGCCAACTCGATCAGCTTGTTCTGGTACACGCCGAGAGACTTCGGGTCGTTCTTCCGCTGCTCGAACGCCTTCTTGCTCTCCTCCATGAACGCCTTGAACTCCGCCCGCAGTTCGGGAACGTCCTTGAAGGTCGGGCGGAGGCCCTTCGCGTCCATCAGGTCCTTCACGTCGGGCGGCATTTGGTCCGGGGAGAGGAACTGCTGCTTGACGCCCCGCGCGGCGAGCATTTCCAGAACGTCTTTGGGGAGCGGTTCCAGGTCGATCAACGTCTTCGTTCGGATCGACATCTCGTTCACCGAGTACCGCAGCCCTTCGCGGCGTTCCAACTTGAGGACGTTCCGCACCTCGTCGTTCTCGATGCGGAAGACGGCCCACGCGCCCGGCCCGGCCGGGTCGCCGGGGGTGCCGACGGCCGAGTCGAGCAGCCACTCGAGCGCGTGCCGCTTCCGCTTGCCGTCGGTACACTCCTCGGCGTGCGTGATCTGCCGCAGGCGGGTGCGGGCGACCGTGTCGAGCGGCTTCACCCGCCCGCCGTCGGCCACCGGCAGGGTGGCGAGTTGTTGCAGGTTCAGCCGGTCTTTGGTCGGCTTGCGGGGGGTGCCGAGTCCGAGTAGCACGAGCGTGGCCAGCAACGCTGCGATGGCCGGCACGCCGTACCGCAAGAACGGGTGCAGCCCTCTGCCGGTCATGTCGATGCCGGTGGCCCGCCCGTCGGTGGTGGGAGTGGCGGCCGACTTCACCCCGCTCATCGCGCGGACGACGAACAGCCCCATCTTCACGCAGAAGTGGAAGGCCATGCCCACCCCGACGAGCACACACGAGATGTACGGGATCTGCCAGCCGGGGTTGCTCACCACTTGCAGGATCGTGGCCTTCTCGTCGGGGGTGAACGACGACTGGAAGATGGCATCCCCGCGGTGGCGGAGCGGCTCGTTCATGCGGATGGTGACTTCACGGTTCTGGCTCATCTCCGGGTCTTCCAGACGTAGCTCGCTGCTGTAGTTGCGGGCGGTGTCGGTGCCCACGTAGCGGTCGAACTTGAAGTCGTTCAGGTGCAGGGTGTACTCCTTGTAATGCCGCTTCGGGCGGAGTTCGACGCCGGCCGGCTGGCCGGGGACGGCCTGCGCCGGCTCGCCGTCGAGGGCGAGCGCGGCCGACACCAGGTAAATGCCGAGGGAGTTGCCCGTCTTCTTGTCGAACAGGTTGACGTAAGCGGCCGGTAGGTCGATCTTCGCCGACGTGTCCACCCCGCTCACCTCGGGGGCGGAGGTGGCGAGGTACGTCAGGCCCAGGCCGGCGGTCGCCTGCTGCTGTCCCTTCAGTTCGTCCACACCGGCGCGGATGCGGGCGAGAGCTTCGCTCCCGTTCTTGCCGCCGAACTCCTGGAACGACACCTCCGTCAACACCCTCTCGAACAGTGGCAGCGGCGGCTCCTTCGGGGCCTTCTCGCGGGCCGCGTCGAACGCTTGCAGGAGGGCCACCACACCGGGCATGACCGCTTCGCGGGCCGGGCTGGTGTCGCCCTCGGCCGGCTTCGGCGGCAGGGCCGACCGCACCACCTGCTCGAGTGCCGGTCCGATCTCCCGCACCCGCGAGTTCGAGTAGTACGACACCACCTCCACGTCCACCGGCAGGTCGGGGTGGTTGAACCGCGTGGACGGGGCCGGCAGGTTGTGCGTGGTCGCGTGGTCGCGCAGATCGACCGCCGCCTTCATCTTGTGCCCCGGAAGCACGGCCACCTTGTCGGCGGTCGGGTCGGTGCGGTCCACGAAAGCCAGTTCGAAGTTGCGGATCTCGTAGGCGTAGTTGCTCGACCCGCCCTCCGAGATGAGCATCTGCTGCTCGGTCGCCTGCTCGCGGGTGATCCACTCGCCGACGAACAGCAGCAGGATGCCGCTGTGAAGCAGGTACACGCCGAACCGCTTCAGGTTGAACAGCGCGATCTCACCCAGCACCAGTAGGCCGCGGCGCGACCCGCCGGTCGCCCACCGCTTGCGGCACTGCTTGAACAGGGCGTTCAGGTCGGTCGGGAAGTTGCGGGCGTAGGCGGAGGTCAGGTTGATGACCATGAGCCAGCCGATCAGTTTGCCGGCCGGGAACGGGAACCACCAGTCGGTCGTGGCGTCCGCCTTGGTGCCCAGGAAGATCTTGGCGAACTCCAGCAGGTACTTCAGCTCCACCCTCACCCAGAGGGAGTAGAAGTAGCTGTCCACCACCGTCCAGACGCCCTGCCCCTTCTGCGCGAGGGTGCCGAAGAACACCAGCAGGCTGGCCAGGACGAACAGCACGACGGTGATCTTGAGCGAGCCGACCGGGGCGAGGGCCGCCCGCCAGATGCGGACGAACCCGTCGAACGGCGAGCCGGAGCGGGCGGGGGTGGCGGCGGGCATGGGGGAGGTATCCTATCTTGGCTTGGCGAGCGGCCCGCGTAAGCGGGCTGTTTCAGTTCGAGTCCGGGCAGGCCAACAGCGGCCTGACGGCCGCCGCTCGCCGGTCACTTCTGGAACGGCCCCTTGCCGCCCATCATCCCGCCGGACCACGTCGGCCCGCGGAGGTCCACCGTATACGCCTTCTTGTCGCCCAGCGTCACTTCGGTCACGCTTTCGGCCAACTCGTCCTGCTTCAACTCCCGTATCCCAACCTCCCGCCGCCAGCGATTGACGTTCTCCAGCAGGCTGCCGCCGAACGGCCCGGACAGGTACATCTCGGCCTCCCCGCTCTTGTACGTCACCAGGCGGGTTTGCCTGACAGGGGCTTCGGCCCACTTGGGCGGGGCGGTCCACGTCGGCTTGGTCGTGTCCGGCTTGATGCCCAGCACGAACCCGTCGAACTCGCCCTTGTGCGGCGACACCACCTCCGACGGGCCGACGAACTTCACGAACCACCAATACCCCGGTTCGGCCGGGATGACCGCCCCGAGCATCCGGAACTTCTCGTCGGGGGCCGGCTTCACCGCCTTCGCCGTGTTCTCCTTCGGGGCGGTGTACGCACGGATGTCGTCGTCCGGCTTGCACCCCGCGGACACGACCACAACCGCCGCGGCGACGGCAGCGACAACCGACCGACTCAGCGTTCGCATCGGACTCATCTCGGGAACGGGACCGGCCACGGGGCTACCGGCATTGTGGGGCGGGGGCGGGCGGGGAGTCAAGCGGGCGGGACAATTGTGTAACGCCGGCAGCGGCGGGATCGACGAAACCGATCTGGTGAACCCGGCCCGCAAGGGCCGCGGGTTGGGGTGCCCAATCGTATTGGATTCACCACCCCCGACCTTGCGGTCGGAGTTCGCCAGATCAGGCCCGCACGATCTGCGTGTACTCGTCCAGGGCGATGCTGGTCAACTCGCCGTTCGGCTTGGTGAAGTGGACCGTCGGGACGACGATGTCGTCGGCGGCCACGCGGTCCACCGTCACACCGGTGCTCAGGTAGCTGAGGCCGCGGAAGGTGCCGGCGGCCTCGGCCGGCCACGTCTTCGCCCCCACCCGCACGGTTTGCGTCACCTTGATCGCGTCCCCGACGGCCAGCGCTTTCAGCAGGGCGATCAGGTCGGGGTTCAGGCGGCGGTGACTCGACGGCAGTTTGACGGCGTCGGCGTTCACGCGGTGGCCTCCTTCGACTGCGGGTTGCCGCGGACCATGGCGATCCGCCCGGTGCGGGCCAACTCCAGGATGCCGTACGGCCGCATCAGCTCGATGAACGCCTCCACCTTCGGCTCGGTGCCGCTGATCTCGGCCATGATGTTGTCGTGCTGGATGTCCACCACCCGCCCGCGGAACGACTCGCACAGTTGGAACAGTTCCGGCCGCTTCTCCGACGAGCACGCCACCTTGATGAGCATCAGGTCTCGTTCGACGAAGTTCTCGCTGCTGATGTCGTCCACGCGGATGACGTACACGATCTTGTCGAGCTGTTTCCGCACCTGGTCGAGCACCTGGTCGTCCCCGTGGACGACGAACGTCATGCGGGAGCGGTCGTGCTGTTCCGTCTCGCCGACGGCCAGGCTGTCGATGTTGAACCCGCGGGAGGCGAGCATGCCGGACACGTGCGCGAGCACGCCCGGCTGGTTCTGCACGAGAGCGGAGAGGACATGACGGTGGCGCATCGGACCCTCAACTGGGAGAACCCCGTGAACGGGTTCATCCTATCAGCCGTGCCCGGAACCGCCACCGCCCGCTACACCAACGGGGACCCTACCGACTCGGGCCTCCGGGCGAACCCCGACCGCAAGGTCGGTGGGTGCGAACCAGCCGCACACACCCGCGGCCCTTGCGGGCCGGGTTCGCCGAATGACAGGCCCCCCTACGCAGGACCACACCCCATGCCCCGCCTCGTGCTCGGCAGCCGCAACAAGAAGAAGCTCGGCGAACTGCTCGACCTGCTCGGCGACCTGGGCGTCGACCTGACCGACCTCAGCCCGTACCCGACCGCCCCCGAGGTGGAGGAGACCGGCACCACGTTTGAAGAGAACGCCCGGCTGAAGGCGACGCAACTGGCCCCGGTGCTGGGCGAGTGGGTGCTGGGCGAAGACAGCGGGCTGTGCGTGCCGGCGCTCGGCGGCGCGCCGGGCGTGTACTCGGCCCGGTACGCCGGGGCGCACGGCGACGACGCGGCGAACAATGCCAAGCTGCTGGCGGAGCTGTCAGGCAAGACGGGCGACGCGCGGGCGGCGTACTACGTCAGCACGGCGGCGCTGGCGAACCCGGCGGGCGAGGTGGTGGCGGTGGTGGAGGGGCGGTGCTGGGGGGTGATCGGCACGGCGGCGCAGGGCACCGGCGGGTTCGGGTACGACCCGCTGTTCATCGTGCCCGAGTACCACGCCAGCTTCGGCGAACTGACCCCGCGGGTGAAACACGCCCTCAGCCACCGCGGACGTGGTATCGCCAAACTGCGGCCGGTGCTGCGCAAGGTGTTTTCTTTGTAGGGCGGGTCGATCCCGAACCGTCCGCCTGTGTCCGCACCAATTCTCGGAGGAACACTGTGTCCCATCTCTCACTCGTACTGCTGGCGGTGTGCGTGTGGCTTTGCCCCCACGCAATCGCTGCCGAACCGGCGAAGCTGACACCATCTGAATGGGTCGCCGCATACAAGAAGCTCGGCGGCCAGGCGGGGTACGACAAGGAGGAGAACCACCTCGGCATCACGCAGTACCGGGACGAAAAGCACGTCGATTTCTCGAGTCTGGGGGAACCGACGGGGGTAACGACGGTGGTGCTACACGGCGGCAAGGTGTCGGACGCCGACCTCAAGCGGGTGATGGAGTGGTCGAGGGTGCGAGCGGTGGACTTGTCCGACTGCTTCACGGTGACCGACGCCGGCATCCGGTACATCGCCGCCAACCGGAAGATCCAGCGCGTTGACATCGGCGACACGGCCATGACCTCGGCCGGCATCAACTCCTTCTCCGGCCACCCGGCGGTCGAATCCCTGTGGCTCCACAACTCCAACCTCACCCCGTCGGCGGTGAAGTGCATCGACCTGGACTCCATGCCCGCGCTCAAGATTTTCGTCCTCTCCTGCCCGCAGTTGGTGTCACTCCGCATCGCCGATTGCAAGTCGTTGAAAGAGCTGGCCAATCTGCCATCGACACTGGAGACCGTCGTCCTCGCAGACCTGCCCGAGTTGAAAGAGTTCGACGCCCACAGGACGAAGCTGAACAAACTCTCCGTTTCGGGCAAGTGCGGCCTGACCGTCCTCAATGTAAAGAAGTCGCAGCTGACCGAACGGCAGGTGAACCAGTTGAAAGCCATCCTGCCGAACGCGACGATCAAATCCGACTTCACGAAGTGAGCCGGCTCCCAGCTGAACCTGGGAACCCGTATGAGCCGGCAATTGCTCTGTCGGTATCCTGCTTCGGCCTGAAAGGCCGGGTTGTGTCAGCCCAGGGCGAGCGAGCGGAGCGAGCGCAGCCCTGGGAACACTGACCCAATCACCTCCGCCTCCGGAACCAACATCCCTCGTCCGGAAGAAATAGTGTTGGAGTGACGGCCACCGCGGAGGGAGAGCGATGACCAATGCGGAGTGGCTAACAACAAGTGACATGTGGGACATGTGGATACAGGTGCGGGAATCGGCCAGCGACCGCAAGTTGCGTCATCTGATGGTCGGGCCGACCCTTCGAGTGGTGCATCGGCTCGCGGGTAAGAATTGGAAGCACCACTTCGATCTGCTTCAGCAATACGCAGCGGGACAGTTGAGCAGAACAGAAGTCGGCCGGAAATGGCGGAATCACTGGAGGATGTGCGAGGCCTTCAAGGTCTTCGGGTATCCTTGGGCGAGTGACGAACACCAGACCTTGATTGACGACACCGAACAAACCGTAGTGTGGTATTTCAGGGTGTTTCTTCCCCCCGAACTCAGCTGCCTATTCACATTGCCGACTTGGCAGGCGGCTCGTGAGAGTACGGAAGGGTCATCCTGCCGACGTGCGATGACAATTCTTGCTGACGACTTCCGCTGCATTTTCGGCAACCCGTTCCGCCCTGTCGCCTTCTCCCCTTCGTGGCGTTCTGAAACCGCAGTCGCACTCGCGGCTGGCATCTACTAAGAGCGTGCCTTCGACCGCCTGCCGATTCTCGCCGACGCGCTCGAAGAAGCGGGTTGCGATCACCCCGACGTGTTGAGCCACTGTCGCGGACCCGGCCCGCACGCCCGCGGCTGCTGGGTGGTCGATGGCGTGCTGGGGGAATCCTGATTTGGCGAACCCTGCCCGCAAGGGCCGTGGGTGGCGTGTGAATGCACTTGTTCGCGCCACCCACCGACCTTGCGGTCGGGGTTCGCCCAGAATGGCATTTCCTCTTGCACTCTTTGCAAGACAAAGTACACTGCCCGCGACGGACCTGCCCGAGTCTCGCTACCATATGTTTCTCCCGTGGAGCATCTGGGGAGCGGATTGAAACGACGTGTGGGCCATCCTCGAACCGAAACAGGCCGCCGTGAACCGCCAGTTGGAGGCGTGGGCCGACGGGCTGGCCGGCTCCGCGTGCCCGCCGATCCTCGCCGAGGCGACGAGGTATGCCCTCATGGGGCCGGGCAAGCGGTTGCGTCCGCTGCTCTGCATCCTGGCGTGCGAGGCGGTCGGCGGGACTGTCGAGCAAGCCCTGCCGGCGGCGTGTGCGGTGGAGATGGTTCACACGTACTCGCTGGTTCATGACGACCTGCCGGCGATGGACGACGACGACCTCCGCCGCGGTCGGCCGACGTGCCATGTGAAGTACGGCGAGGCGCTCGGCATTCTGGCGGGCGACGCGCTGCTGACCGCCGCGTTCGAGGTGCTCGCGAGCGGTTACGGCCCGAAGACCGTCACGGTTGCCTGTGTAGAGTTGGCACGCGGGGCCGGACCCGCCGGGATGGTCGGCGGACAGGTGCTAGATTTGATCGCGGACGGGAGGATTCAGGTGCCCCTCACCCCTCACCCCTCTCCCGCCGGGGGGGAGGGGAACTTGGAAATGATCCACCGCCTGAAGACCGGCGCCCTGTTCCGCTCGTCGCTCCGTCTGGGACTGTACGCGGCACAGGCCGAACGACCCGAAGGGGTGAACGCCGACCATCTGGCCGCCATCGACGAGTACGCCGCCGCGTTCGGGCTGGCCTTCCAGGTGACGGACGACCTGTTGGACGTGGAAAGCTCGGCCGAGGCGACCGGCAAGCGGGTGGGCAAAGACGCCGCCCGCGGTAAGTTAACATACCCGCGAGTGCTGGGGGTCGAAGGCAGTCGGGCGAAGGCCTCTGCCCTCGGCCGACAGGCAGTGGCCGCCGCCAGTCGGCTCGGCTCGCCCCCGCTCGCCGCACTCGCGGAATTCGTGGTGACACGAGATCGATAGGGTGGTCCGCCCTCGCCGAGGGCGGGTCGGAATACCGCCCTCGGCGAGGGCGGA
>JANNQE010000272.1:0-4758 GCA_031441625.1 Planctomycetia bacterium | reverse complement strand
GTAGAAGAAACCTCACCCCCCGGCCCCCACACCAAGACATGGAGAGGGGGCCGGGGGGTGAGGTCTTCTACAATCTCCCCATGCTTCCCCTGTCCGATCTGCTCGCCGAACTGGTCCGCACGCCGTCGGTCAACCCGATGGGCCGCACCGACATCCCCCCGCACCTGTGCGGCGAAGGGCGGGTCGCCGACGTGTGGGAGCAGCACCTGCTCGCCCTCGGCGTGGCGGTCGAACGCCAGTCGGTCACCCCCGGCCGCGACAACATCGTCGCCCGGTACGTGCCCCCCTCCACTGCCCCGTCGTCGCTGCTCTTTGAAGCGCACATGGACACGGTGCCGGTGGACGGCATGACCGTCGAGCCGTTCGCCGCACGCATCGAAAACGGCATGCTGTACGGCCGCGGGGCGTGCGACGTGAAGGCCGGCGGCGTGGCCATGTTCGGCGCGTTCCGCCGGCTGGTGGCGGAGAAGCCGCCCGGCTCGGCGGCGGTCACGCTCGCGTTCACCGTCGACGAAGAGCACACGTTCCTCGGCGTGCAGCACCTGATGCGATCCGGCGTGCGGGCCGACTTCGCGGTGGTGGCCGAACCGACGCGGCTGAACATCGTGCGTCAACACAAGGGCGTCGTGCGGTGGGCGCTCGGCACCACCGGCGTGGCGTGTCACAGTTCGGCCCCCGAGCGGGGCGTGAGCGCGGTCTACCGCATGGCGAAGGTGCTGGCCGCGGTTGAGGAGTACGCGAAGCGACTGCAAGCGACGACGGCCCACCCGCAACTCGGCCCGGCCACGCTGAGCGTCGGCATGATCAGCGGCGGGGTGAGTCCGAACACCGTGCCGGACAAGTGCTCGATTCACCTCGACCGCCGACTGCTTCCTGGCGAACGTGGGGCGGATGCCATTGAAGACGTGTCGCGGTTCGTGCAGTCGTGGCCGGGAGTTGACTTCCCGATCACCACGACGCCGAGCCTGGATTGTCCGGCGCTCCCGGCCGATGGCGGCGACGAGTGGGTGACGACGCTGGGCATGACCATCGATACTGTGGTCGGCAAGCACGAGATTCACGCCGTGCCCTACGGCACCGACGCCAGCACCATCCGGCAGGCGGGCATCCCGGCGGTGGTGTTCGGCCCCGGCGACATCGCCCAGGCGCACACGCGCGACGAGTGGGTGGAACTGAGCCAGGTGGAGCAAGCGGCCGAGGTGCTGTTCCGGTTTGCGACCGGGAGCGCGGGAGTCCCGCCCGCTGTTTGAATGCGGGCGGGACGCCCGCGCTCCCGGCCGAGGGGCACTCACTTCTTCTTCCGCTTGATGGCGGCGAACAGATCCGACAGCGGCAGGCAGAAGCCGGGCAGCACCTTCCCCCCTTCCAGTACATCCCCAGGGCCGACCCGCTTCGGCTTCTTCCCGCGGGTGTACACGGCCGCCGATTCGGTCGGTGGGTCGATCACCCACACCAACTTCGTGCCCAGTTCGAACAATTCCGCGATCTTGCGGGCGATCTCGACGGCCGTGTTCGACGGGCTGAGCACCTCGACGGCGAGCGCGGGGACGATGTC
The DNA here is from genome assembly GCA_031441625.1 of Planctomycetia bacterium. Classification (GTDB taxonomy): domain Bacteria; phylum Planctomycetota; class Planctomycetia; order Gemmatales; family Gemmataceae; genus JALHQU01. The sequence continues at coordinate 3,203 of JANNQE010000272.1, read as the reverse complement.
CCAGATGGCGGTCGTGGGGAGTTCTTCGTCGGGCAACTCGGACCAGGGCACGAAGCTCACGTCGGGATAGCGGATGTTCTCCGCCAACATGCGGAACGGGCCATCCGCCCCACCGACGAGGCCGAGGTCGTTGTCGGCCACATGGTTCCCGAGCAGGCGAATGAGTGCCCCCGCGATAAACGACTCGTAAATGCCCATCGCCTTCTCCACCAGGGTGCCGTCGATCAACTCGTACAGCCGCTTGTCGTCTCCTTCGAGGAAGCGAATCACGTCCGCCACCGTCGCCGTGCCCGGTGGCGGGTCCATGCGGATGCGGTGGAGCGGCACGAACCCCAGCCGCTCGTGCAGGTCGGCGAGGGTGGCGAACGGCGGCGCAGCGGTGGGAGTTTTGGCGACCATGAGACCCGGCGGAATTGTGGTTACGGGATGCGGAGACCGCGGCAGGTCTCTTCGTAGGTGCGTTCGAGTTCGAGCGGGACGAATCGATTCTCGGCATACCAGAGGGGCAGTGTGGGGAGTACCCCGCCCACGGTCAATTCGTGTTCCCACGCCTCCAGCAGAAGCCGCTCGCCGTCGAGTCGGCGGCGGAGGCAGACGGCATACAACGGGGCGGCGGCGAGGACCGGCGGGTCGGCCCCCATTCGCTCGGCCAGTTCCGCGTACAGGTTCGCGCCCCGCTCGGTCACGGGATCGATCACCGTCACGCACACACCCTGGTGCAACAGGGCATGACACTTGGCGACGAACGCCTCGCGGTGGTCGGTGCGGTCTTTGTTCGACGGGCTGATGATTTCCACCACCGCCACCAGCCGCCGCAGTCGCCGCTCGTCGTACACCCGCACCTCGTACTCCGGCGGGTCGGGCGTTTCTGTGTCGAGGAGGACGGCCGGCGCGGTCGGCGCCCATGCCAGCGCCGTCCCGCCACCTCCGCCACCGGGTTCGGAAGGGTCGTCGTTCTCGTAAGTGGTCACGTCGAGTTCGGCGACACGCCCGAGATGGACCTGAACGCCGCTGCGATACTCTGCCGGGAGGAGTTCATTCAAGCGGAACGAAATGGGCGTCGGCCACGCCCCGTGGACTTCCTCCCACGAGGCGCGGATCGAAGTGGGCGGGCGGAAGTGGTCGCGGAGCGGCATGGGATCCTCCGGAGTGATTGTACCACGCCGCCCCCGACGTTACGCCGCAGCGTACTTGTCCCGCAGCTTGTCCAGGAACTTCTTGCTGTCGGCCGTCACCTGCCAGGCGTCCGGCCAGAAGCACAGGTCCACGCACCACCAGTCGTTCGGCACGCCGGCCGCCTGGATGGCCGGGATCAGCTCGTCGAACTTCAGGTGCCCGGTGCCGAACGGGTTGTGCGTGCTCGTGTTGTGCTCATTCAGCGAGCCGTCGCTGTCGATGACGTGGACGTGCGTGATCTTCCCTTTCAGCTTGGTGAGCAGTTCGAGCGCGCCGCCGGCGAGCAGTTCCTTCTCGCCCTGGTGGTTCGCCCCGATGCCGGCGCACATGTGCGCGTGGCAGGTGTCGTACAGCACGCCGAAGTTCGGGTTGCCCTTCGCCCGCACGCCGTCCACGATGGCCAGGATCTCACTCGGCTTGTTGAACAGGAAGCCCGGCTCGAACTCCCAGCACACGTTCAGCCCGAAGTCGGCCGCAATCTTGCTGCACTTGTCCCACACGGCGATGAAGCGGTCCATGCCCGCCTTCTCTCCGACCTTCTTCCCCCCTTCGGTGGTGAAGTAGTCCGGGGCGAGCACGGTATCGACGCGGATCGTCTTGGCGTCGAGGTCGGAGGCGAACGCCGACCAGCCGAGGAAGGCGGTGGTGTACGCGGCGGGGATTTCGTCGAGGATGCTCACGCCGGGCGTCTTGAACGCCCACAGGTCCACGGCGATGCCGGACAGCGCCAGCCCGTGGTCGGCGATCTCCTTCTTCAGCTTCTCGCGGCTCTTGCGGGTGGGGTGAGTGGCGGGCGACGGGTGCGGGCCGAAGCTGCCCAGTTCCACCCCGTCGTACCCCAGGTCTTCCAGCTTGTGCAGGATGGTATGGAAGTCGTTCGTCGGCTCAGTCTGGTTGAACAGATACGCCCAGGTGCCGATGGAGATTCGCGCCTTCGCCACGGGAGAAGCCCTCGGGGTGGGATAACAGGAGACGAATGGCGAGTGAAGAGTCCGCAGATGACGCTGAACCCGGACGCAGATGAAGACGGGATCTGAAGGCAGAAGAGGATGCACCACCGAGGGCACATGAGGACACAAGAGGTGAGGAGACTGGAGGTCGAGTCAACTGCCGCCGAACTCTCCCCGGCCTTCCTCTCGTGCCCTCTTGTGCCCTCGGCGGTGAAATCTGTCTTCTCGGATCCCCGTTTTCATCTGCGTCGTCATTCTGCGTGCTCTGCGGGCCATTCCGACATTTGGCCTCGACATCCGTCAGGGTTCAACCTACTTTGACCAACCCGGTTCGTGCAGTGTAAATTCCCACCCCACCGGCTCCGGGGGTCGCCCCCGAACTCGTCTGCGAACTGACAGTTGTGGCGACAGTATCGGGTGAAAGGTCGGACGGTTCCGCCGGTTATTCCATAGCTGGGCTGCCGTTTTTCCCGTCGCTTGGCGCAAGTTCCCGGTCGTTCCCGCGAACTTCTCCTATACACCCGGTGTCGGTGTGGCTCTGAACCTATGAGGACTTTGCGTGAAACGCGTGACCGAACAATTTGACTCCAACACCGCCACCATCGCGGACCGCCGCACCGCCCCCAAGCTGGTGATCGGGCTGATCCACGGGGAGCTGGCCCGCGGTTTGCAATTGCACTTCAAGGCGGCCGGCTGGCGGGTGTGTTCGGCCGACACCGCGGCCGAATTGCGTGACAAGGCGCTGGGCAGCCTGGCGGCGGCGATTGTGTTGCCGGCGAGCGTGTGCGGCGGCGAGAGCGGCTTTCTGACGTGCGCCAAGCTGGTGCGGTCGTTGCCGAACGTGCGGGTGGTGATGGTCGGGCCGGACGGCAAGCGGCACGCCCGCTTCGCCACCTTCGCCGGTGCCGCCGCCTACCTGCCCGACACCGCCACCACCGCCGAACTGGTGAAGCAAATCGGCCCGGTGCGGTGAGTCGGCCGACACCGAGAACGCCGCGGGCGGGGGGGCCAGGTTCGCCCCCCCCCCCGGCCGATATCACACCCCCTCAACCCGTTAATTAGCGGGCGGGTTGGCGG
>JANNQE010000271.1:0-1918 GCA_031441625.1 Planctomycetia bacterium | reverse complement strand
GCCCCTTCGGGGCTGCACTTGCTCGTTTCACTCGCGGCGAAGAGTCTGTGTCTTCCATTCCGCATTCCACACTCCGCAATCCGCACTGCTATTTCTCCTCCGTCCCGAACAGGTCCTTCAGTTTGCTGAAGAAGCTCTTCTTGGATGGCGGGCCGACATGCGATTTGTCCAGGTCGGCCAGCTTGCGGAACAGTTGCTCCTGCTCGGGCGTGATCGCCTGCGGTGTGTCCACCACCACCTGCACGAGCAGGTCGCCGGCCCGCCCGCCGCGGCGACCGGGCATGCCGTGCCCGCTCAGCCGCAGCACCTCGTGCGTCTGGATGCCGCGGGGCAACTCGTACTTCACCTTCTAGCCGACGAGCGTGGTGATCTCGATCGGCCCGCCGAGCGCCGCCTGGGCGAACGTGATCGGCCACTGGCACACCAGGTGTTGCCCGTCCCGCTGGAAGAACTTGTGCTCCTTCACGCGGATGGCGAACTCCAGATTCCCCCGCGGGGCACCCGCATCGCCCGCATCCCCCATGCCGGCGTAGCGGATGCGGTCGCCCGTGTCCACGCCCGGCGTCACCTTCACCTCGATCTCCTGCCGGCCGACCACGTTGCCCGCCCCGCGGCAGGTGACACACGGGTCGGTGACGATCTCGCCGCTGCCGTTGCACGCCCGGCACGGCTGCCTCATGCGGATGAACATCTGCTGCACGATGACTTCGCCCTGCCCGCCGCACCGCTTGCACGACGTCACCTTCGTGCCCGGTTTCGCCCCGCTGCCGTTGCACGCCCCGCAGTGGTCTTCGCGCTGAACGGTCACTTTCTTCGTGACGCCCCGTGCGGCTTCGGCCAGGTCAATGTCGAGCACCACCTGCACGTCGCGGCCGGGTTGCGGCCCCGACCCCCGACCGCCGCCCTGGGCACCGAACAGCCCGCCGAACAGGTCGCCGAGCAGGTCGCTCAGGTCCACTTGCACCTGACCGCTGCTCGGCCCCGCCCCCATGCCTTGCAACCCGTCGTGCCCGAAGCGGTCGTAGGCCGCCCGCTTCTGCGGGTCGGCGAGCGACTCGAACGCTTCGGTGGCTTCTTTGAACTTCGCCTCGGCCTCGGGGTCGCCGGGGTTGCGGTCCGGGTGGAACCGCATCGCCAACCGGCGGTACGACACCTTCAACTCGTCGGTGGTGACGGTCTTCGTCACCTCCAACACCTCGTAGTAGTCGCGTTTGGCCATCGGCAGGATCCAGTGGCGAGTGGCCAGTGGCCAGAGTGGAAGAAGACACCCATCATACGGCACCCCGCCCCGAAGGGGCCGTCGTTCGTAGCCCAGGGCGGAAGCCCTGGGAACACGACCGCGCAAACCGCCCCGCCCCGAAGGGGCCGGCGAAGCGAGGTACGCCGGCCCCTTCGGGGCGGAATCGGATGTCGCGTTCCGACCCAGGGCTTACGCTCAGGGCTACGAACGCCGGCCGCTCCGCGGCGATGTTCGGACCCGGCCGTTAGGCCACCGCCCCGCTCACCTTGTTGCTCTTGTCGTCCTCTTCCTCCACCTTGGTGATCATCACCTCGGTGGTGAGCATGAGGCCGGCGATGCTGGCGGCGTTCGTCAGGGCCGACTTCGTCACCACGAACGGATCCAAGATCCCGGCCTTGATCATGTCGACGTACTCGCCGGTGTTGGCGTTGTAGCCGATGTTCGCGTTCTTCTCGCCGCGGGTGATCACTTCGTCGCAGATCACGGCGCCGTCTTCCCCGCAGTTCTCGGCGATGGTGCGGATCGGCTTGACCAAGGCGCGGGCCACGATCTCGGCGCCGATCCGTTCGTCGCCCATCAGCTTCTCGGACACCGTTTCGACCACGCTGACGCAGCGGAGGAGTGCCGTGCCGCCGCCGGCCACGATCCCCTCGGCCAAGGCCGCGCGGGTCGCGTGCA
>JANNQE010000270.1:0-2130 GCA_031441625.1 Planctomycetia bacterium | reverse complement strand
GGGGGGGCGCGCCCCCCGCCCGCGTAACCCCTGGACCCGTACCAACAAACAGCACGCCCCGGGGGGGCGACAGACCCCGTGTCTGTCGCCCCGCCGGGGCTTCTCCCATTTTCCCATTCCCCCAGGGGTTCCGTCGCTCGCCTGCGGCTCGCCGACTCCACCCCTGGCTAACGTCTGTCGCCGCTCCGCGGCGGGTGGCTGGCACATTCGACTTGCCTCACCCGCTCGTTTTCCCACCGCCCCCATCGACCGCGCACTCTGGGCAAGGCCGCTTGTGTCGCCTGCGCGGGTTGTAGCCATTTCTCCTCATGTCGCGGCCCGGTCGTGCCGATTTTAACGGACAGCAGGAAGCACCGTCTTCCGGGCGGCAGGTGGAGCGTTGGGGGAACGCGCCGCCGTCTTCACCGCTCGCATCGTGTGGGACCGTCGTCTCCGGGGCACTTCGCCCGGCGGCGGGCCGCCGAGCAGGATCAGGGGAGCGTGTCATGCGGAAGAAGATTCTGGGGGCCTTTGCCGCTCTGTCGGCCGTCGCGGGGGGGGCACTCGCTCAGTCGTCGTCCCGTCCGCTCGCCCCGACCCCGCTCGGGACGGTCGGGGCGTTCGAGGGGGGCCTGCGAGACTCGATGGTCCGCCCGGCGAACGCCGAGCGGTATAACGAGGCGGTGCCGCCGCCCATGCCCGGCATGGGCGATCCGGGCATGGGGGCGGACCCGATGATGGGTCTGGGCGGGCCGATGTACCCGCCGCCCGGCCCGTACGGGCAGGCACCCTTCGAGCAGCCGGTGCTCGACGGGCCGCTGGCGGGGGCGTTCGACGCCACCAGCCCGCACCGCTTCTACCTGGACGGGCAGTATTTGCTGCTCTTCCCGGAGACGCAGCCGACGCCCATGCCGCTGCTCACCACCAGCGCGCCGGCCGACTTCGGGCGGATCGGGGCCGGCACCACCACCGCGCTGGCCGCCCGCAACCACACGCTCAACCTGGGCACCGCCAGCGGGTTCCGGGTGAACGCCGGCTTCCTGCGGGCGGGCGACCAGCGGCTCGGCCTGGAGGTGGGCGGGTTCTACCAGTCGCCGGTGTCGAACAACACGTTTGTGCAGTCCAGCGCCCAGGGCATCCCGCTCATCGCCCGCCCGTTCATCAACTCGACGACCGGTGCGCAGTCGTCGCTCCTCGTGTCCGCCCCGAACAGCGTGTCCGGGTCGGCCCTGGTGCGGGCGACGACCGAGTTCTGGGGGGTCGAGGCGAGTGCCGTGTACAACCTGTTCCGCACCCGCCCGGGCGAGTGCCGCCTGTGGCAACTGAACGCCATCGGCGGGTACCGGTACCTGGAGTTGAACGAGACGCTCGGCGTGAGCAGCATGTCCACCGTGCTGAGCGGCACCATCCCGGCCGTCGGCCTGACGGTCGCCCCGCCCACCTCGCTGGACGTGCGGGACCAGTTCAACACCCTCAACCGCTTCCACGGGGCGCAGGTGGGGCTGCAGAGCCAGTTCACCAGCGGGCGGTGGTACGTCGGGCTGACGGGCAAGGCGGCGTTCGGCGGGGTGAGCCAGCGGCTGGAGGTGGACGGCACGACCGCCCTGGCCAACCCGATCGCCCGCACCGGCAGCACCACCCTGGGCGGGCTGTACGCCACCGCGGCGAACATCGGCCGCTACCGCAACGACCGCTTCGCCATCGTCACCGACCTGAACGCCAGCGTGGGGTTCCACTTCACCTCGTGGCTGATCGGCACCGTCGGGTACAACTTCATCCACCTGAGCAGTGCCGCCCGCCCGGGCAACCAGTTCAGCGGGGTGGTGAACCCGAACCTGGTGCCGACGAGCGGGCTCTTCGGCACCGGCGGGGCCGCCACCAGCCCGCCGGTGAGCATCCGCAACGACGACTTCTTCACCCACGGGCTGAACTTCGGGTTCATCCTGAAGTACTGACGGCGACGAACCCCCTGATCTTCCTGCTCGACCCGCGGGCCACCCGGCCCGCGGGTTTCGTCGTTGGGTGGGAGACCTCACCCCCCGGCCCCCTCTCCCAGGGGAGAGGGGGTGTTCGAGATGGAACCGGGAACGCAGTGACCGGGTGGGTGGTTGGCACCCCACTCACTGCGTTCGGGGTTCCAGATGACCGGCA
>JANNQE010000269.1:0-2207 GCA_031441625.1 Planctomycetia bacterium | reverse complement strand
CCCCTGGTCGGTCATCATCGCCACCGCACGGAGCTTGAACTCCGGCGGGTACTGGCCACGCACTTTGGTCATCGGTGGGTCTCCTGGTCAGTTGAGGATACACCGCTTTCCCACTGTCCACGATCCCTGGGGAGCTTCACTCATGACACACCCGGTCACTGCGTTCCCGGTTCCAGAGTCGGGTGGACTCCGACCGGCTCTCGGCGAGAGCCGGCCACCCTAACAGCACGTTACTCCGCGTCCGGCGTGAGCGTGATCACCTCTTCCGCCGGCGGGCGGTGGGCGGTCCAGGTCGCTTCCACGCGCTCGAGCATCGTCGCCTCCCAGGCGGTGTCGTAACTCAGCCGCGCCGCCGTCGGGAGCGCCGGCTCGGCCCAGTGTTCCAATTCGTCCGCCACCATCTCGGCCGACTGCGGGCGATCCTCCGGCCGCTTGTTCATCATCCACCCGATGACCGCCGACAGTTCGGCCGGCACCGCCGCGTTCAGCGACACCAGCGGCAGCGGGTCGGCCGTCTGGTGCATGCGGATCTTGTCGCGGGTGCTCCTGCCGGGGAACGGCGGGCGGCCGGCGAGCGTGAAGTACAGGCTGCACCCGAGCGAGTAGATGTCCGTCTCGGCCCCGACGGCCACCGCGTTCGTCGCCTGTTCGGGCGGCAGGTAGTCGGCCGTGCCGAGCGTGTACCCCCGCCCGCCGATCACCTCGGCGTCGGCGGCGGTCGGCAACTCCCCGCGGCGGAGGGCGAACCCGAAGTCGAGGAGGGTGCCCCGGCCGGTGTTCGACAGGATGACGTTGCTCGGCTTCACGTCGCGGTGAATGAACCCGGCGACGTGGGCGGCATACAACCCGCGGGCCACGTCGGCGAACACGCGGGTCGTCCGCGTCACGCCCAGCGGCCCCTCGTCGTTCACCGCCCCGCGGACCGTCTTGCCGGGGGCGTAGCTCAGCGCGATGTAATGCACCCCGTTGCTTTCGCCGGTGTCGAACGTGCGGACCAGGTGCGCGTGCTGGGGGATTCGCCGGCCGAGTTCCATCTCGCGGCGGAAGCGGGCGAGGGTGCGGGGTTCGTCCTTCGCCCGCTGCGGGGAGAGCACCTTGAGGGCGACCACGCGGGGGGTCGATTCCCCGGCCGGGCGGCGGGTGTCGCGGGCCAGGTACACGATCCCACTCCCCCCGCGGGCGATCGGGCAGAGCAACTGGTACGGCCCGATCACCAGCCCCTGCCACCGCCCGGCGAGCAGCTTGTGCGCCTGAAACCGCGTGAGCACGCCGGCGGCGCGGAGGCGGTCGGCGAACGCCTCGACCGTCGGCGTGTGTGGACTCAGGTGGGCGTCCACGAGTGCCCGGTCGGCCAGCCGGCTCCGCACCACCACGTCGGCGAACGCGAACACGATCGGCGGCGGAGGGTTCATGACGCCCTCCGGGAGGGGTGGTCTGTGGAATTCTCCTCGCCGCACGGGTGGATTTTTCGTGCGACGGGGCAATAATCCCCCATTCGCGGTTCGCCCCCCGTCCACGCCCGGTTGACCCGATGACCAAGCACATGCAGCGGGATCAGGAGCGGTTGCAGGCGCTCGTGTTGAAAATGGCCGGGTGCGTGGAGGCGGCCATCTACTCGGCCATCCGCGCGCTGCGGGAGCGGAACCCGGACGCCGCCGCCGGGGCGATCAGCGGGGATACGGAAATCGACCTGCTGGAGAACGAGGTGTTCGAGGAGTGTCTGAAGATGCTGGCCCTGCACCAGCCGGTGGCGGTGGACCTGCGGCGGACGACGGCCGTCATGCTCATCAGCACCGACCTGGAACGCATGGGCGATCTGGCCGTCGGCATCGCCGAGCGGGCGGTCGAGCTGGCCTCCCCGCCGCACTTCCCCATCCCCGAGCGGCTGGCCCACATGACCAGTGTGGCCACCGACATGGTCCGCCGGGCGCTCGACGCCTTCGTGAACAAGAACGCCGTCGCCGCCCGGCAGGTGGTGCTGCTGGACGACGAGGTGGACGCCGACAACCGCCAGATCATCGCGTGGATCGGCGAGCAGATGAAGATGTCGCCCGACCGCGTGCTGCCGGGCATCGCCATGTTTTCGGCCATCCGCCACCTGGAGCGGATCGCCGACCACGCCACCGCCATCGCCGAAGACGTGATCTATCTGGTGGAAGGGGAGATCGTGCGGCACCACCCGGAGGCCATCGGCCCGCCCGTCCCGC
>JANNQE010000268.1:0-1798 GCA_031441625.1 Planctomycetia bacterium | reverse complement strand
CAGGGCGAGCAAATATGCCAAATAGCGACGAAAGCCTTCCGACTCTTCAGACACATCGGCTAGTAGCGTTCGCTCACTGCGTGTTGTATACCCGACCTGGAGCCGCTGACGATTAGGAAGAGTTAGCCCGAGAGCATTAATCCGAGGGTTTATCGCGGTCAGCGATTTGACGAGCACGCTTAACCCACCACGCCCCTCGTCCGCATCGGACAGCCTTTCAGCGACGCCCAGGTGCGGTAACCGTTCACGCCCCGGCGAGTCGGGCTTGATTCGCTCGGGCGACTCCGGCCATCCTCGGGCATGACCCGGCCGCCGTCGATCCCCGCCGACCTGTGGGACGCCATCCCGCCCGACCTCCGGCCGGCCATCGCCGCCGTCGTGGCCGGGCTGGAGGCCCGGATCGCCGACCTCGAAGCCCGACTCAACCAGACCTCGGCCAACTCCTCCCGCCCGCCGTCCGCCGACCCGCCCCACGCCAAGCCGGCCCCGCCCCGGACCCCGACCGGCAAGCCCAGGGGCGGTCAACCCGGGCACCCGAAGGCCGAGCGCGTCCTCCTCCCGGCCGACGCCGTCGTGCCCCTCAAGCCGGCCCGGTGCCGCCGGTGCTCCCGCCGCCTGACCGGCAACGACCCGGCCCCGCTCGTTCACCAGGTCCACGAGGTGCCGGCGGTCCGCCCGCACGTCACCGAGTACCACCGCCACCGGCTCGCCTGCCCGGGGTGTGGGGCGGTCACCTGCGCCCCGCTCCCGGCCGAGGCCGTCGGCGGGTACGGGCCGCGGGCCGAGGCCGCGTGCGCCCTCCTCGCGGGCGGCCACCGGCTCGGCAAGCGGGCGGTCGCGCAGGTGATGGGCGACCTATTCGGCCTGCCGATCAGCCCGGCCGCGGTGTGCGACCTCCAGAGGAAGACGGCCGCCGCCCTCGCCCCGGCCCACGCTGCCGCCCTGGCGTACACCCGGGAGCGGCCGGCGAACGTGGACGAGACGGGGTGGAAGCAGGGCCGGTCCCGGGCCTGGCTGTGGGCCGCGGTGACGGCCGCGGCCACCGCGTTCGTCGTCCGACTGACCCGCGGGCGGACCGCGTTCGACGACCTCGTCGGCCCGGCCCCGCCGGTCCTGACGACCGACCGGTACGGGGTGTACACCCACCTCCCGGCCAACCGCCGGCAGGTGTGCTGGGCGCACCTCCGGCGGGACTTCCGGGCGATGATCGACCGGGCCAACGCCGGGTCGGGGGTCGGCGAGGATCTGCTGCTGCACGCCGACATCCTGCTGCGGCAGTGGAAGCGGGTGCGGGACGGGACGCTCACCCGGGCCGGGTTCCGGTCGCGGCACGTCCCGTGGGTGCGGGTCGAGGTCCGCTCCCTGCTGGAACGCGGGGCCGCGTCCGCGTGCCCGAAGACGGCCGGCACGTGCCGGGAGATCCTCGCCGTCGAGCCGTCCCTGTGGACGTTCGCGGCGATCCCCGGGGTGGAGCCGACGAACAACGCGGCCGAGCGGGCGTTGCGCCACGCCGTGTGCTGGCGGAAGACGAGCTACGGGACGGACTCGGAGGCGGGGAGCCGGTTCGCCGAGCGGGTGCTGACGGTGGTCGCCACCTGCCGGCAGCAGGGGCGGGACGTGCTCGGGTTCCTGATGGACGCGGTTCAGGCGGCCAGGACCGGGACGGCATCGCCGTCACTTGTCCCAGCCGGGGTGTGAACAGTTACCGCAGCTTGTGCAGCGGGCGGGAATAGTGCTGGGTCCGACGTGCTGTACCGAGCCGCCTCAAGGATGAGCGCCGTGATGCGATCCCGCAGGG
>JANNQE010000267.1:0-3228 GCA_031441625.1 Planctomycetia bacterium | reverse complement strand
TCCGCATTCGGTTCGTCCGCGAACGGGCACGCGGCTTCGCAGGTTGAACACCCCCTCTCCCCTGGGAGAGGGGGCCGGGGGGTGAGGTCCATTGCCCGCCACCTCGTTCCCGCCACGCCCGCATGTAAGCTGACCGCATGGCGTTTCTGAACGTGGCACTGCTGTTCGGCCTCGGCGCGGTCGTCATCCCGCCCATCGTCCACCTGTTCAGCCGTCGCAAGTTCGACGTGGTGGACTGGGCGGCCATGCAGTTCCTGCAACTGAGCACCAAGACCCGCCGCAAGATCTTCCTCGAACACTTCTGGCTGATGCTCCTCCGCATCCTGATCATCGCGCTGCTGGTGGGCGGGCTGGCCGCGCCGCAAGTCACCAGCCGGCTGTTCGGCACCACCTCGGCCGGCGGCGCGCGGGATGTCGTCATCCTGATCGACGGCTCGGCCAGCATGAGCTACCAGGACGACGGGGGGACCGCCGCCGACGCCGCCCGCACGTGGGCGGACGGATTCATCGGCAAGCTGCGGCCGGGCGACCGCGTGGCCGTGTTCCAAGTGCGGAGCACGCCCGTGCCGATCGTGCCCGCGCTCACCGACGACCACCGCCAGGCCCGCACCGCGCTCGAACTGCTCGGCCCGCCGAAGGGGAGCGCCGACTGGCCGGCTGCGGTTCAATCCGCGCTCGCGCTGCTCGACGCCGGCCACCCGAACCGCGACGTGATCGTCGTGTCGGACGGTCAGCGGTTCGGCTGGGCCGACGAAACGGCGATGGCGAAGTGGGATCTTGTTCGCCGCGGGGTGAACCGTACCGCCCCGGACGCCGCCCGCGTGTGGGTGGTGAACGTGGCCAAAGACCGCAAGGCGAACCCGACCAACTGGAGTCTCGACCCGATCACCACCCCCCGCGGGGTGGCCGCCGCCGACCGCGAGATGACGTTCCGTTCGGCGGTCAAGTTCTTCGGCGAGGGCGAAGCGGGGAAACCCGGCACGATCACCCTCGAAATCGACGGCAAGAGCGAGGGGCCGATCAAGCCCGGCGCGGAAGGCGAACCGCTGAGCCTGACCGTGCGGCGGAAGTTCGGCGTGGGGTCGCACCTCGTCACGCTCAAATTGGCCGACGACGCGCTGCCGAGCGACAACCGCCAGGATTTCGCTGTCGAGGTGCTGCCGCTGATTCCGCTGTTGGTCGTGGATGGCGGCACGGCGAAGCGGGGCAGCGACTTCCTGCGAGATGCACTTTCACCCGCGAAGGATCCCAACCCGGCGTTCGCCGTCCGCACCGTCGCGGCTTCGGAATGGTCGGCCGAGATGTTCACCCAAGACGTGAAGGGCAACAACACCGCCCCGCGGGTAGTGGTGCTGGCGAACGTGGAGAAGCTGAGCGCCGCCCAGCAGACGCAGGTGGAAAAGTACCTCGCCGACGGCGGGTCGGTGCTCGTGACCGTCGGCGACCGCACCGACGCAGCCAACTGGAACCGCGTGGCCTTCCGCGGCGGGCAAGGCTTCCTCCCGGCCCGGCTGATCGAACCCGTCGGCGACGAGTTCGATGCCACGAACGCCCCGAAGGTGCTCGCCGCCGGCTTCACCCACCCGGCGCTCGAGGTGTTCAAGGAGCCGCTGCCCGGCGGGTTGCACACGGCCTATTTCCCGCGGCGGTGGAAGGTGGACACGGCCGCCGGTGCGAACGGCACGACCGGCACCACGGCCGCGATGCTCACCACCCGCGACCCGCTGTTGGTCGAGCGGAGCTTCGGCAAAGGTCGGGTGTTGCTGGCCACGCACCCGCTCGACAACAGTTGGAAGACGAACCTGATCCGCCTGCCGGACTTCGTGCGATTGGCCCACGAACTCATGTACTACCTGGCCGGCACCCGCACGGCCGAGCGGAACCTGAACCCGAACCAGCCGATCGTCTTCACCCCGCGGCCGGCCGAACCCGTCGGCCCGCTGACGGTGGTGTCGCCCGACGGCCGCAGCCGCACGCTCAACCCCGCCTCGTGGCCGGTGGTGATCGACGGCACCGGCGAGCCGGGCGCGTACAAGTTGACCACCCCCGGCGGGCGGACGGTGTACTTCGCCGTGCGGAACGACTCCCGCGAGGCGGTGCTGACGCCGACCAGCGAGGACGACAAGAAGAAGGTGGCCGAGTTGGTCGGCGGGATGGAGTACGTGGACGACGTGAAGGAGATCCTCGACCACGACGGCGGCCAGCCGGTGGCGGCCGACCTGTGGTGGATCCTGCTGCTGCTGGTGCTGGCCTTCTTGGCGCTCGAAGTGGTGTACACCCGCAAGCTGACGGACCGAGGGGAACACCACGTGAAGGCGGAGTGACCTGCTCGCCCACAGCGCAATCGAGGGGCCGAGCCCTGTTCGACACGACGGGCACGTTGTCGTTAGGACGATGGGGGATCGGTGGGATCAGATCGGGTAGATTTTTTCCGCCGCTGCACTCTACTCTGTTACCCGTTCCGCCTGCCCTGATTGGCCTGGCGGCCGCCCGGGTTCACACCTGCGTGCCGTGCTCGATACTCTCACTCGATTGACGGGCAGGCAGACACAGCCTGGCCAGATCGGCGCGGGCTGGTGTTGAGAAGTTGGCGTGAACGATTCGTCGGTTGAGTTGGACGGCTGTATTGACGGGTTGTATCTCAGTCCGGAGTTTTCTGGCTCTCTGGACGAGGTCATGCCCCCGCCCTTGTACCGTGGTGTGCCGAAGAATTCGCCCCGTGGCATCGACGCCCGCATCCGCTGGTACGTTCGGCCCCGTGGAACATCGACCGATTACGTCGGGCACGTCTTGGGAACAGTACCCCTGGACGCGGACGTCATCTCGTGGACCTACGACGAGAAGGTGGCGCGGCGGTTCGGCGAAGTGGTCCTGAAGATCGACGAGGACGACGTGCGGGCGCGGATCGTGCCTCACCCGCTGCCCAATCGCTACCCGCACGAGCGGGAAGTGCTGATTCGCGGGGAGATCACTGGTTTCCAGATAGTGTAGGTCGTATTGATTGAAGCTCGGTAGCGCGGGCAATTCAGGCGAGCATGATGTCGATGGCCGCCAGCCAGACGAAGCCGAGGAAGTTCCTCCCCTTCTTGTCGTACCGGGTGGCCACCCGCCGGTACTGCTTGATCCGCCCGAAGAACCGCTCCACCCCGTTCCGCTCCCGGTACAGGTGGCGGTCGTAGGCGATGGCCGCCGTCCGGTTCCGCCGCGGCGGGATGCACGGCTCGGCCC
>JANNQE010000266.1:0-2490 GCA_031441625.1 Planctomycetia bacterium | reverse complement strand
AACGGGATGCCCAGGCCGATGAAGATGTCCTGCTCGATCGCGCGGATCTCCTCGTGGATCGCGTCCGAGTTTTCCGGCGTGCAGAAGACGAACATCTCCACCTTCGTGAACTGGTGGACGCGATAGATGCCCCGTGTGTCGCGGCCGGCGGCCCCCGCTTCGGTGCGGAAGCAGTGCGACAGCCCAATGGTAGACGACCCTCGCCGGCGGATACAACAGTCGAGTTGGGCTGGCAAGGGCGGCGGAGGTTGGGTAAACGAGACGCTCCAGGGTTTTCGCTCAGGAGCCAGCACCCATGCGACGGATCGCCATCCTGAACCAGAAAGGCGGGGTCGGCAAGACGACCACCACGGTCAACCTGTCGGCCGCACTGGCTGCCACCGGCCGGCGTGTGTGCGTCCTCGACCTCGACCCGCAGGCCCACGCCACCACCCACCTGGGCCTCGAACCCGACGGCAGCCTGCCGAGCATGTACGACGTGCTCGTCTCGAACACGCCGCTCTCCAGCGTGCGGCGCGAAGCCGACACCAACCTGTGGCTGTGCCCCGCCGACATTAACCTCGCCGCCGCCGAGGTGGAACTGGCCGGCGTCGTCGGCCGCGAGGTGATCCTGCGGGAGGCGATGGCGGCGGACGCGGAACACTTCGACTACATGCTGATGGACTGTGGGCCGAGTCTCGGCGTGCTGACGCTGAACGCCCTCGCCGCGGCGGACGAAGTGTTCATCCCCCTTCAGCCGCACTTCCTGGCGTTGCACGGCCTGAGCAAGCTGCTCGAAACGACCGCCCTGGTGAGTCGCCGCATCAACCCGAAGCTGAAAGTGACCGGCGTCGTCGTCTGCCTGTTCGACGGCCAGACGAAGCTGGCTCAGGAGGTGGTGAACGACCTGCGGGGGTTCCTCGACAAGTGCCGCCACCAGCCAGTGCCGTGGGCCGACGCCCGCGTGTTCGACACGAAGGTCCGCCGCAACGTGAAGCTGGCCGAGTGCCCGAGCCACGGCACGAGCATCTTCCGGTACGCCCCGACGTGCCCCGGCGCGACCGACTACGCGGCCCTGGCGAACGAGGTGGTCGGGTCGGTCCACGTCGGCCCATTGCCGGTCGAACGCCCCATCCCGCAGGCGAATTTGAACCCCGTGGCCGTGTGAGCCGATACACTGCACTCCGGCAGTTCCGCCACCACCCGGAGTGCAGCGATGGCCGACAGCGAGTACGACAGCCGTGACGACCGCCGCGACGACCGATCCGACGACCGCCCCCGCTCCCGCCGGCGGGACGACGGCGACGCGCCGAAGAAGAAGGGCGGGGCGCTGAAGATCGTGCTGATCGTCCTGGGCATCCTCGGGGTGATCTGCGCGGGCGTGTGCGGCGGCGGCTACTTCTGGATGCAGTCGTGGGCGGAGGGGCTGGCGAAGGGGATGGAGACGGCGGCCGACACGCAGGTGAAGAAGGTCGGCGCGGGCGACCTGACGGCGGCGTACAACGGCATGTCGTCCACGTACAAGATGACGCACACCCAGCCGCAGTTCGAGACGGCGATGAAGGCGGCCAAGCTGACCGACGTGCAGTCGGTCGCGTGGACCAAGCCAACGCAGCAGCAGACGTCCGGCCAGGGGCGGGGGCCGGACACGATCAAGTTGACCGGCACCGCCACCCTCAAGTCGGGCGGCACCGCCCCTGTCACCGCCACCATCCGCCTCCTCCCGGACCTGAAGACCTGGGAAGTGGACGACGTGACCAGCCCATGATCGCGCTGAGCATCAAGAACCAGCAAGAGGTCGTGCCCCTGGACTTCCAGGGGCTGAAGGCCGCCGCCCGCGCGGTGCTGGAGGGCGAGGGGATCGCGTCGGCGAAGGTGGCGTTCGCGTTCATGGACGACGCCACCATTCACCTGCTGAACAAGCGGCACCTGCAGCACGACGAGCCGACGGACGTGCTCACCTTCAAATACACCGCCCCGGGCGCGAAGAAGCTGGAAGGCGACATCGCCATCGGCGCGGAGGTGGGCCAACGACAGGCGACCGAGCGCGGGCACGACGTGCACGCCGAACTCTGCCTGTACGTCATCCACGGCTGCCTGCACCTGTGCGGGTACGACGACAAGAAGCCGCGCGACGCCGCCGACATGCGGGTGAAGGAGCGGGAGTACCTGAGCAAGCTCGGCCTGCCGGACATCGTGGACGGTTAACCGCGAGACAACGGCGAGCGCGGACCACCCACCATGATCACCCAAATCCACCCCCGCGACGTGAAGGCCAAACTCGACGCTGGCGAGCCGGTGGTGCTCATCGACTGCCGCGAGCCGGAGGAGTACGCCATCTGCCGACTGGCCGGCAGCACGCTCATCCCGCTCGGCCAGCTCGCCGGCCGCGCCGACGAGGTGGACGTGCCCGCCGGCGCGACGGTGGTGGTGTACTGTCACCACGGGGTGCGGAGCATCAGCGGGGCGTTCATGCTGGCGCACGCCGGCATTGCGAACGTGGCGTCGATG
>JANNQE010000265.1:0-1928 GCA_031441625.1 Planctomycetia bacterium | reverse complement strand
CGCGGTTCAGGCGGCCAGGACCGGGACGGCATCGCCGTCACTTGTCCCAGCCGGGGTGTGAACAGTTACAACTGAGGAGTGAGTGATGTTACTACACACGTTTAGCCCGCGGTCGCTGTTCTCGATGGCGGCGCTGCTGGCCATCGGTGCGGGCGTTCTGGCGATCCCACCCTACCCGTGTGGTACGAGATGTCGTGGAATCTACATGGCCAAGTACTGTAGCAACGGCAACGGACTGATGGCCGAACACACCATGTGCAGCTTTTGCAGCGTGGCGAACGGGTGCGTGGTGGCGGAGGGTAACCCCCAGGGCCACCGCACTATGTGTCTGAAAGTCCGTTCAGCACTTCGAGCAAGTAGTCGTCGTCCCACCCGGCCTTCTTTCGCTTGGTCACTCCGCTCCCCTTACCCGGGGCACGCCGGCTGAGGGCCACCGCCACCCGCCGGATCATCCCCAGGTTGGCCCCGGCGTGTCCGGCCCGCACCCGGCTGTCGTCCTCCCCATACACCACGTCCAGCGCCCAGTGCAGCCCGTTCTCGATGCCCCAGTGCCCCCGCACCAGGTCGCCCAACTCGGCGGCCGTACCCCGGTGGCTGGTCAGATAGTAGCCGGTGGTGCTCGCCCGCTCCCCGCCGGACTCCCGCTCCCGGTTCACCTGCACCACCGCCGCCACGTCCGGCCAGTCGGCCGGCAGACCCGCCGGGTCGTACACCGCCACCACGTACCGCTCCTCATGCCGCCCGTGCCCGTCGTCCACCGCCTCGGCCCCGTCGTGCGTCACCCCGGCGAAGTCGGCCGCGCACGCCCGCTCGAACACCCCCTCGACGGCCGCCCGCAGGGCCGGCTGGTTGCCCTTCACGGCCAGCAGGTAGTGGCCCCCGCCGGCCCGGATCAGCCGGGCGACCTCCTTCTGGCAGCCGGCGGCGTCGAGCGTCACGATGGCCCCGTCCAGGTCCAGGGCGGCCAGCAGTTCGGGGACGGCGGCCACCTCGTTCGACCCGTCGGCCACCGCCACCTGGCCGAGTACCAGCCGGTTCTCGGCCGCCCACGCTGTCACCAGGTGCAGCCGCCCGGTGGCCGTCGGGGCCGGGGCAGAGCGGGCCGATTTGCCGTCGATGGCCACCGGCACCAGCCCGGTGGCCCGGCACGCCGCCGCCATCCACCGGCCGAACGCCCGGCCGAAGGCGACCGGGTCGAGCTTGGCAAACACCCGCTCGAAGGTGTCCGGGCTGGGGATGCCGTTGGCCAGCGGCAGGAACCGGCGGAAGAACGCCTCCTTGGCCTGCCCGTACTCGGCGATGTCGTCCCAGGTGTCGGCCCCGGCGATCACCGCACAGGTGGCGAGGGTCAGGACATCGGTCAAGGTGTGGAGCTTGTTCCTCGTCTCCCGGCGGGGGTCGGGAACGTCGACGAACACGGCGGCGAGCGGCAGCGAGGGCATGGGGGCGTCCTCCGTGACGCCCTCGGTGTAGCTCCAAACCCCTACGCCGTCAGCGGTTCATAGTGCGGTGGCCCTGCCTCCCCCGTCCGGCGACACCCCCTGAAAGAGTCCGCGGGTTTGGTTGACGCACGCAACATAAACCTGCTCTTCAAAAATGGCCCCCCGCATCAACGGACCGGTCTGTCCCAGTCGGTCGAGTTGTAACAGCGCGAGCAACAGATCGGACAGGCCGCACAGTAGCAGAACACCCATGATAGGTCCCCGAACGGGAGGGATCACGGCGGACCCGGCAACGGCCGGCCGGGATACGTGCTCAGGCCTTCAATACAGTCCGGCGGAACCCGGTGGCCAGGCTCTTGCCTTCCGCGAAGTACTTGTCGTTGCTCTTCGGCCAGGACCCCGGGACGTAGTCCCACGTCCCCTTGAACTTCGCCGCTGCGGTGACGGGGGTGCTTCGCGGGTAGCCGACGGGCACGCTGTGGTCGC
>JANNQE010000264.1:0-2402 GCA_031441625.1 Planctomycetia bacterium | reverse complement strand
GGGGCGTTGCCGAAGTGAAGGCGGCCGAACGAACCATCCGTGGCCTCGGGAAATCGCATGGGCTCCTCCCGGCGATAAGTCGTCTGAATAGCGACTGTTATCGCCGGGAGATAGCTCACCGAGAAGTGGGGGAACTTGAGGGTTCAACGCATGCCGCTTCGCCGACGCGCACAGGCTCATCAGCACTGCGGCACTCGAAAGGCCACCGTCGCCGCCTATAAACAGCCAGTTCTTGCGGCCAACTGCCAGCGGACGCACCGCGCGTTCCGCGACGTTGTTGTCGATGGTGAACCGGGGGTCGTCCAAGTACCGGCCGAGCGTCGGCCACTGGTTCACCGCGTAGCCGACCGCCTGTCCGAAGGGACTTTTCGGCAACGCCGTCCGATTCTCGCCGTCCAGCCAGTCGCCGAACCGCGTCACGATCGGCCCTGCCCGTGCGTGTCGCCGCGACACCACGGCGTCACCGACGAGTTTCTCGTCGAGGATCTCCCGTTCGACGGCGTAGAGCGTGCGGATGTACGCCAGGGCTTCGCTCGCCGGGGCCGGGTTGCTCACCAGGGCTTCGACGAACTTCCGCCGCACGTGGGCCCAACAGCCGAGGTGTCTGGCCCCGGACCCGTGGACCGGGTTGTAGCCGGAATAGCCGTCGGCGTGCACGAACCCCGAGTACCCGCTCAGGAACGCGGCCGGGTGCTCGTCGCCGCGCCCGGCGGTGAAGTCGAACAGGGTGTACGGGTTGGCCGCGTCGCCGAGGTACAGCCAGGCGTACGCGGTGCGTCGGGGTCGCAGGAGCTTGACGGGGCTCTCGTCGGCGTGGATCGCGAACGACATCTTCAGCCGCGTGATCATGGCCCGGTAGACCGGATCCAACAGCGTCGCGCAGTCGGCGAGGAGATCGCACAAGCGGGTCCGGGACACCGGCCAGCCGAGCCGCGCAAAGATCGACTCCTGGCGGTAGAGCGGCAGGTGATCGACGCACTTCGACACGATCACCTGGGCGAGCAGGCCGGCCCCGACACCCGACTTGGGCACCGGTTCGGGAGGGAACGCCGGGGCCGCGATTTGCGGATCGCGCGCCGCAATCTCGCAGCTTCGGCAGGCATACCTTTGCTGCGCGATCTGCCGAACGAAGACCGACGACGGGGTGTCGTCGAGGCGCTCGCGGATCGTCTCGCCGATCTTGATCCGCACCCCGGCACAACAGGGGCACACCTTCTCGGCCTCGCTCAGGTCGATCTCCTCGCGTCGCCGCGGCAGGTTCGCCGGGTTCGGCTTGCGCCCGTGCCCTTTCCGCCTGGGCACCGACACGTCGGGTTCGGGAAGCACCGGCGGCGGCGGCGCGGGTTTCTCCAGTTCATCGTCGGGGAGGTCGTCGAAGAGGGTTGGGCCTTCGATCCGTTCGCTCGTGCGGCCGAAGTGCATCTTCACGAGCTTGGCGATGTGGTCTTGCTGCTTCTCGACGGTGCCGCGCAGTTCGGCAACCAGCGTGAGGAGTTCCTCGACTTGGGCGTGGAGGCGTGCGTTCTCCGCGAGCTGCTGGGCGAGTTGCTCGCCGGGCGTGAGGAGTTCGGGTTCGGATGACACCGCCATGTCATTGAAGACGCGCGACGCGTCCGAACCTATCACGTCCGTCGGGAAGAATTACGCCGGTTGCCGGAAGCGGGTGCGGGTGCGGGTCTTGGCCCACTCGACGCCCCCCAGGATCATGGCCAGTTGCGTGGTCGTGATGGCGAGTTCCGGGGTCGTGGCGGTGGGGAACGCGAACGTTCCCTTTTCGAGCCGACGCAGGTACAGGGCGAAGCCGTCGCCCATCCAACCCAGGATCTTGAGCGTGTCGCCGCGTCGGTTCTTGAAGACGAAGATGTCTCCGGATGCGGGATCGCGACCGAGGACGGTGCGGACGACGCCGGCGAGGCCGTCGATCCCCTTGCGGCCGTCCTGCGGTTCGACGGCGACGTAGATGGTTCCCGTGGTGCCGACATTCAGCATGGTGCGGCCCCCAAGGCAAGAACCAGGCGGGCGAGTTGCCGGGCATCGGCGGACAGCGGCACGCGGAGTTGGACACCGGAGGGTAGGATCACCTCGACGACGGCATCGGGGATCACGCGGACGGGCACGAAGGACTGAACTGGCAGCGGGTCGGGTTGGGATCGGGGCCGGGTCGTGGACGGCCGGTCGAGATCGTCGAGGATCTTCCGCCAGCGGTAGAAGGTCGACAGGTTGAGTTCACGCGAGCGGCAGAACGCGGCCACCGAGAGGTCCGAACTGCGCCACATGGCGAAGGTCGTTCGCCAGCGTTCCACGAGACGAGGATCAGGCACGGCCATCACGGGGGCTCCTGCGGGCGAGGGAACCCCAGACTAACTCACCCCACAAGACGCGACTTCACCGGACGCTATCGG
>JANNQE010000263.1:0-1808 GCA_031441625.1 Planctomycetia bacterium | reverse complement strand
GGCCGCCTGCAAGCGGTCCTCGAACGCGTCGGCCATCGCGGTCAGCTTCACGCTGCCGGTGGTGTTCAGGGCCTGGATCGCCGCGCCGGTGCCGCGCCCGCCGCAGCCGACGAGCCCGACTTTGATCGTGTCACTGCCGGCCGCATGGGCCGAACGGGCGATGCTCAGCCCGCCGACGAGCGCGCCGCCGGCGACGAGCAGCGACGAATTGCGAATGAAATCGCGCCGCGAGGAATTGGCCGGGCGATCGGACATGGACAACACTCCCGAGAGGAAAACGAGGATGCCGTGTGGCTGGGGGACAACTGCCAGTTCTCAGAGTAACGACTCCCGGCTCGGACTTCAACCATTCCGCGCGATCGCCATGTCCTGCGCCATTAGAACTGTCCCCTTGAGCGTTCATTAGAACTGTCCCCTGATTCCACCTCCAAAGGAGGTGGGGAATGGAGACGATATCGATGAGCGGTCAGGAGCGGCGGCGGTTGGAGGTGCTGAGCCGGGTGAAGTCCAGGGCGATGACGCTGGCGCAAGCGGCGGAGTTGCTTGGCCTGAGCTATCGGCAGGTGAAGCGGTTGTGGGCGCGGTACCAGGCCGTGGGCGATCGGGGGCTGGTGCATGGCCTGCGTGGGAAGCCGTCGAACCGCAAGGCGAAGACGGAACTGCGGCAGCAGGTGCTGACTCGGTACCGCGAGGAGTTCTCGGACTACGGCCCGACGTTGGCGGCGGAGTGCCTGTTGAAGGAAGGGACCGAGGTGGCGGTGAGCACGCTGCGGCGGTGGCTGCTGGCCGCGGGGCTGTGGCAACTGGAGCGGAAGCGGAAGCCGCATCGCCGGCGTCGTCCGCGGAAGGAGCAACTGGGAGAATTGGTGCAGATGGACGGTTCGCATCACGCCTGGTTCGAGGGACGCCGCGGCACGGCGGTGCTGATGGTGCTGATCGACGACGCGACGGGCCGCGTGACGGCGCAGTTCTTCGAGAACGAATCGTGGGATTCGGCGGTGACGGTCTTTTGGCACTATCTGCGGCGGCACGGCTTGCCGCGGCGGCTGTATGTGGATGGGCACAGCATTTATCGCGTGGACCGCGAGCCGACCCCGGACGAGATGGTCGCGGGAATCGAGCCGAAAACGCAGTTTGGGCGGGCAATGGAGGAGTTGGGAGTGGAGTTGATCCGGGCCCGTAGCCCGCAGGCGAAAGGCCGCGTGGAGCGGATGAACGGGACGTTGCAGAACCGACTGGTGAAGGCGTTGCGGCGGGCGGGGATCTCGGACCTGGCGGCGGCGAACCGCTTCTTGGAGGAGGAGTTCCTGCCGGAGCTCAACACGCGGTTCGAGGTGCCGGCGGCGAAGTCGGGTGACCTGCATCAGTCGGTTCCGGAGGGAATGGATGTCGCGCGGGTGCTGTCGATGCAGGAGCAGCGTGTGGTGCGGAACGACTGGACGGTGCAGAGGCAGAATGCGTTCCTGCAACTTGGCCGGGAG
The DNA here is from genome assembly GCA_031441625.1 of Planctomycetia bacterium. Classification (GTDB taxonomy): domain Bacteria; phylum Planctomycetota; class Planctomycetia; order Gemmatales; family Gemmataceae; genus JALHQU01. Next base: position 327 of record JANNQE010000263.1, on the reverse strand, counting down.
AGCGGCGTGCAGCCGAAGGATCAGGTGCAGGTGTGCGAGCAACTCGACGGCCGGGTGCGGCTGTTCGCGGGTGAACGGGAGTTGGCGTGGAGTCCGGTGCGTTCGGAGCCGAAACGTGCGCGTGCGAAGCCGGCCCGGAACGGCCCGACCGGTTCCAGCCAAAGGCCAGCGGCCGGCCGCGGGTCATCCTTGGCGGAATGGCTCCCAGGCTCGCGGCCAGGAGGTTGCGGCAACATTGGGAGAGGGTTCGTTCGCGGCGACCGGGGTGGGGGCGGCGACGGTCTCCGCTCCGGTCGCTGCGCTCCCTACGCTCCGCCCGCCGCCGCC
>JANNQE010000262.1:0-1800 GCA_031441625.1 Planctomycetia bacterium | reverse complement strand
GAGCGCGGCCAACGCCCGACCGAACATCGCCGCGAACCGGAGCATCGACCCGGCCAAACTCTCGAAGTTACTCCAGGGCGAACTCGACTGGGTGGTGATGAAGGCGCTCGAGAAGGACCGCACCCGACGCTACGACACGGCTAACGGCTTCGCCCGCGACATCCAGCGATATCTGGCCGACGAGGTGGTCGAGGCCCGGCCGCCGAGCCGGGGATACCGGCTCCAGAAGTTCGTCCGCCGAAACAAGGTGCAGGTCATCGCGGCGTCGGTAGTGTTCCTCGCCCTGGTTGCCGGGGTCGTCGGCACTTCTCTCGGCTTTCTTCGAGCCAGAGAGAATGAGACGGCCGCCCGTGAGTTTGCCGAAGGTGAGAGCCGGCCGTTGGTTAGTACTACAGCGCACGGTCGGTCGGCCATCGGCACCGAATCAGGGTCGTGAGTCGGACGCCGGCGGCGTGAAGCTTGCGCCGCGTGGCCTTCGTGTGACTCCGTCGCGCCTGGGCGCGGCGAGCCTGCGTGTACCGCAACTCCCTGGCCGTCTGCTCCAGCAGCCGTGCCTCACAGCGGCCCGAAAGCCACAGGCTCCGCACCACCGCCGACATCGCCGTCCGCACCGGGCACACCGTCACCTCCGGATTTTTCCCCCCGAAGCTCCTGGTGAGCTCTCGCCAGGAACAGGTGGCTCACGGCCGTCAGAATCAGGTGCCGTTTCAGCCCCTGGTACTTCCGCCCCTCGTAGTGATCCAGTCCCAGCTCTCCTTTCTCGTCCTCAAAGCAACGCTCCACCCGCCACCGCGAGAACGCCACGAGCAAGAGCGTCGAAAGCGGCGTCGCCGGCGGGGCGTTGCTCACGAAGGACTTCACCTCGTCCGGGGCCAACACGTTCCGCGCCACGATCAGGTGGTACGTCCGCTCGGGCAGGCCGTCCTCGTTCTTGGGGTGGATGGGGATCGACTTCGCCTCCCACACCATCGGCCCCTTCTCCCCGTCCTTCACCCGATACCGCACCCACTCCTGATCCCGCAGCGGCGGGTGGGACCGCAGCATGTCCCCGACCGTCATCGGCTTGGGACTGCCCGCCACCACCCGCGGGGTGCGACGGGAGCGACCGCGGCTCCCCCGGCGGTACGGCCGCGTCGTCACCCGCGGCTTCTTCGTCCACGCCGCGACCTTCGCATGCACCTCCCCCACGAACGTCTGCCCGCGGGCGTCGAGCGCCCGCAGGAACGCTGGCTTGGTGGCGTACCACTCGTCGAACGTCCGCCACGCGAAGCGGACCCCGTGCGCGACGGCGCGGTCGTACAGTTCGAGGGCGATGTCCGTCTTGGGCCGGTCCACCACCGCGTCCGGGATGCCCGCCTCCCGGCACCGCGGGCGGTCGTCCGACCACCTCTCGGGCAGGAACAACTCGCCGTCGAGCAGGGTGTGGAAGTGGCCGGCGGCGTACCCCAGGTGGACCGTGACGGTGCCGTTGTCCGGCGTGCCGACGGCCGCGCCGTACGACCGCGGCACGCCCGGCGTCTGGACGCCTTTCGTCGTGTCGCGGGTCTCGTCGATGAGACCGATGCCGTGCGAACAGGCGTGGTCGCCCGCGAGGATCTGGTGCCGCCGCTGCCGCAGCGCATTCTCGTCCCACTTGTCCCGGGCGAGGAACTCCTGGAGGGTGCGGGGCGGGAGGCCGGCGGCCAGGGCCATCGGCTCGACGCTCTTCTGGGCCAGGTCGGACAGCTGGCCGCGGACGTCGACGGCCAGGTGCTCGCGGGTGTCGCACCGCTTGAAGCCGTCGGCGAACCGAGCCAGGTC
>JANNQE010000261.1:0-4912 GCA_031441625.1 Planctomycetia bacterium | reverse complement strand
GGGGGGGGGGGGGCCCCCCGGGGGGCCCCCCCCCCCCGCCACCCCCCACCTCGCAGGTGCCCCGTGTCCCGACTGCTGCCACTGGTCGCGTTCCTTGCCTTCCTGCCGGTCGCTACCGCCGGCGACCACTCCGCCCGTGCCGCCAAGCCGACGAGCATCGTCAAGACGGCCGCCACCGCCGGACAGTTCAAGACGCTCCTCAACCTGCTCGTCGCCGCCGACCTGGACGACGCGCTCAAGGGCGACGGCCCGTTCGTCGTCTTCGCCCCGACCGACGACGCCTTCGCCAAGCTGCCCAAGGGCACCCTCGACGAACTGCTCAAGCCGGAAAACAAGGCGAAACTGACCGCCATCCTGACCTACCATGTGATCCCGAAGAAGGAGAGCTTCAACTACGAGCACGCCACCCCCGGCACCGCATACGACTTCAAGACGCTGAACGGGGCGGCGGTGCAAGTCACCCGCGGGGACGGGTTCGTGAAGGTGAACGACGCCACCGTGCAGGTGCAAAACGTCGCCTGCTCGAACGGGTCGGTGCAGGTGATCGACCGCGTGCTGCTGTCGCCGGCCCCGAAGAAGAACACCATCCCGGCGGTGGCCGAGAAGGCGGGCACGTTCAAGACGCTGCTGGCGGCCGTGACCACGGCGGAACTGGCGGACGTGCTCGGCGGGGACGGCCCGTTCACCGTGTTCGCCCCGACCGACGAGGCGTTCGCCAAGTTGCCGAAGGGGACGGTCGAAAAGCTGCTCAAGCCGGAGAACCGCAAGCAACTGGTGAGCATCCTGAAGTACCACGTCGTGGCCGGGAAGCTGTCGGCGAAGGATCTGGTGAAGGCTGACGGGGTGAAGACGTTGCAAGGCGGGAGCGTGACGGTGGGCATCAGCGGCGGGCGGGTGACCGTCAACAAATCCGGGGTGATCGCCTCGGACGTGGGGGCCGAGAACGGCGTGATCCACGTGATCGACGAAGTCCTGCTGCCGAGCCACTAACCATGCCCGCGCTGAGCCGGCCGGCCGGGGTGTGGGAACTGTTCTCACCCCCCGGCCCGGCTATCCTGACCACTCCCCCCGAACCGGCCGGCCGACCGCCCATGACCGCCCCCCGCCCGGCTGCCCCCGCGTCCCCCGCCCCGGTGCTGCCGAGGGTGGCCGCGGGCGACACCGCGGCCGTGCGGGTGTGCCTGGAGCGGTACGGCCGGCTGGTGCTCGGCATGGCCCGCCGCTGGCTCGGGTCGGACGCCGACGCCGAGGACGCCACGCAAGACGTGTTCATCGAAGTGTGGAAGTCGGCCGCCCGGTTCGACCCGCGGGCGGCCTCCGAACTCACCTTCATCGCCATGATCGCCCGCCGCAAACTGATCGACCGCCACCGCCGCCGGCACGCCCGCCCGCCGGAAGCCCGTCTGGGCGACGTGGAGCCGGAGTCCGCCGCCACCCCTGCCCTTTGGGAGTTGAACGACGAGTTGGCCCCGGTGCGGGCGGCCCTCGACGACCTGCCGCCCGTCCAACGCCACATCCTGTTGCTCGCCGTGAGCGACGGTGCCACCCACCCGGAGATCGCCGAACTGACCGGCCTGCCGCTCGGCACCGTGAAGACGCACATCCGCCGCGGGCTGCTGTCCGTCCGCGAGCGGGTGGCCACGCCGCGGGGAGGTGCCCAATGACCCCGACCGACCCGCCCGCCATCGACCGCCTGTTCGACCTGCTCGCCCTCCGCGAGACGGACACGCTCACCCCGGCCGAAGAGGCCGAGCTGCGCGAGTTGCAATCGACGTGGCCACACGTCGAGGCGGACGAGGTCCGCGGCGTGGCCGCCCTGGTGCAAGCCGCCAGCGCGCCGCCGGCCGAGCCGAAGCCCGATTTCCTGGACCAGTTGGAAGCCGACGCGGGGAGCTATTTCAACCCTCCGCGGCCGTGCGAACTGGCACGCCCCCGCGGGCGGCGGCCGGGCGTGCTCGAGTGGTGCGTCATGACTGCCCTCGTCGTCGTCCTCGGGGTGGAAGCGTGGAGGTTGTGGGACCGTCAGCAAACCGGCACCCCGGTGGCACTCGTGCCGGCCGAGGAGCGGGAACGGTTGCTGTCCGCCGGGGCGAAGCGGTTCCCGGCGAAAACCGGTGCCGGCGACGTGGTGTGGGACACGTCCACCCAGCGCGGCTACCTGAGCGTCAGCGGGTTGCCCCCGAACGACCCGGCGAAGTCGCAGTACCAACTCTGGATCGTGGACGCCGGCCGCCAGCACAAGGAGCCGGTGGACGGCGGCGTGTTCGACGTGGGGCCGGACGGCCGGGCGGTGGTGGCCATCAAGCCCGCGCTCACCCTGCGAAATCCGGTCTTGTTCGCCGTGACGGAGGAACCGCCGGGCGGGGTGGTGGTGTCCGACCGCGGGAGGGAGGGGAAGTTCGAGGCGGTGTTCGCGGACTGAAATGGGGTCGTAACGGCGGAACACTTGAACTCGATTCGCAGTTTCATCAAAAACACACGTACCCCCGGCCGAACGCGGGATAATATCCCTACTTCTTTCCACCCGGCCGGCGACATGTTCTGGCGCCTCTTCCTCACCTTCCTCGCCCTGGTGGTCTGCTCCGTCGGGCTGGTCGGCGTGGTCATTCTCCGCTCCGGCGAGCCGAGCCTGTTCGTCGGGCTGGCGGCCGAGGTGCTGATCGCCAGTAGCGTCATCGTGGCGCTCTCGGTCGCCCCGGCGTACCTGCTCGCCCGCCGCTATACCCGCCCGCTCACCGACCTCACCCGCGGGGCCGACCGCCTGGCCGAAGGCGACTTCACCAACCACATCCACGTGGCCGGCAGCCGCGAGTTCGTCACCCTCGCCCACACCTTCAACGGCATGACCGACCGGCTGGCCACCGCCTTCCGCGAGAGCGAGCGGGACCGCCAGCAACTCCGCACCATCCTGTCCGGGATGGTGGAAGGGGTGGTGGCCATCGACGACCGCCAGCGGGTGCTGTTCGCCAACGACACCGCCGGGCGACTGTTGGAGTTCGATGCCGACTCGGCCGTCGGGCGGGTGCTGTGGGAGCTCACACGGCAGCGGGCACTGCGGGAGGCAGTCGATGCGGCGCTGTCCGGCCGCGGGGTGCAGCGGCGGGAGGTGGCGTGGAACGGGGCGAGCGAGAAGTACCTAACGCTGTACGTGTCGCTGCTGCCGAACGCCAGCCCGAGCGGGGTGGTGCTGGTGGTCCACGACACGACCGACTTGCGGCGGCTCGAGCGCCTGCGGCAAGACTTCGTGGCCAACGTGTCGCACGAGCTGAAGACGCCGCTGGCGAACATCATGAGCAGCGTGGAGACGCTCATCGACGGGGCGGTCGAAGACCCGGCCGCCCGCGGCATGTTCCTGGCCGAGATCGCCGACCAGGCCGACCGCCAGCAGATGCTCATCGAGGACCTGCTCAGCCTCGCCCGCATCGAGTCGGCCGAGCAGCGGTTCACCCCCGAGCGGGTGCTGGTGGACGACGCCGTCCACACCTGCCTGGACCGCCACCGCACGCGGGCCGAGGCGAAGGGGCTGACGCTCAACGGCGTGGCCCTGGCCGACACCCCGCCCGACCTGGGCGTGTGGGCCGACGAGCTGGGGCTGGCGCAGGTGCTCGACAACCTGGTGGACAACGCCATCAAGTACACCCCCGCCGGCCGCATCACCGCCCGCTGGCGTGCGACCGCGAAAGAAGTCGTGTTCGAGGTGGAGGACACCGGCCTGGGGATCCCGCACGCCGACCAGCCGCGGATCTTCGAGCGGTTCTACCGCGTGGACAAGGCCCGCTCCCGCGAGATGGGCGGCACCGGCCTGGGGCTGGCCATCGTGAAGCACCTGATGCACGCGATGCGGGGGACGGTGAGCGTGAGCAGCGAACTTGGCACCGGGACCAAATTCACCGTCACGCTCCCGCGGTTTGGGGCGGAATGCGAGAACGGGGGGTGTAAAATGCCGGTGGCCCCAGGCACGAACGGACGGCACGGATGATCCAGTTTGACGGCCACAGCGCAACGGTGTGCTCGCTCGCGTTCTCGCCCGATTCGATGACCCTCGCCAGCGGCGCGAAGGACGGCGGCGTGCGGTTGTGGGACGCGGCGGGCGGTCTCGTGTGGGAGGACGGGTGCGAGTTGTTTCGCCCGCGAACCGCGCTCGCCTGGGTGCCCTCCGGCGACCGGCTGATCCTCTCCGACGGCCCGGAGCTCGCGCGCCTGCGGCGACCGGGCACGGGTACGGAAGGGGTGTGGTTTCTCAGCTTCGTCGGGAACGTCTCCGCGCTCGCCGCGGTGACGGAAACCCTCATCGCGGTCGGCACCTGCACGCCGGGCACGGATCGCAGTGGCGAGTTCACCCTGTACGACCACGTCAAGCGGGCGGTGTGCCGGGTCCACCCGAGCATCAGCGGTTCACAAGGCATCCGGGCGCTGACCGCTCACACGCCGAACAAACGGCTGCACTGGATTACAGGCATTGCGAACACCACCGCCTGCGTGTGGCGGACGTGGTGCATCACCTCGCCGAACGCGACCGACGTGAAGCTCGGCAAGCCGGCCTCCGCCATCACCGTCTCGCCTGACGGCGGCACGGTGGCCATCGCTTCGGATTGGCTGGTGCGGGTGTTCACCGCCGACGGCAAGCCGCGGACCGACCTGACCGGGCACAAGGGGCAGGTGGCGGGCGTCGGATTCATTCACGGCGGGCGGACGGTGGTGAGCGCGAGCTGGGACGAGACGGTGCGGTTCTGGGACGTGGCGACGGGAAAAGAAACGGCCCGCTTCCCGCTCAAGGTGGGCAAGCTGACGGCTCTCGCCGTCAGCCCGGACGGCACGCGGGTCGCGGTCGGCGGCACCGACGGGCCGATTGTACTCATCGACGCGGAGTAGGTTCTGCCTGCTAGGGTGGTCCGCCCTCGCCGAGGGCGGG
>JANNQE010000260.1:0-2311 GCA_031441625.1 Planctomycetia bacterium | reverse complement strand
CGGCGAGAGCGGGCCACCCTAACGAACACACACCACGAGACCCCCGCGTGAGCGAATCGCCCCCGCCGCCCCGCCCGAAGGCCAAGCCGACGAAGAAGCCGCCGCGGGCCGGGCTGATCGGCCCGCTGTTCTCGTGGGAGTTGATCCGCCTCGCCCGCCGCGGGCAAGACGCCCGCGCGCGGTTCATCCTGGCCGTCGCGCTGTTCGCCATCCTCACCGCGTTCAGCCTCATCTGGTTCCGCAACACCGCCCCGCTGGAACTGTTCTTCGGGGCCAGCCAGTCGCTCACCCTGCAGGAGTCGGCCAACTTCGGGCACTCCTTCATCCTCACGTTCGTCTACGGGCAGTTGGCCATTCTCGCCCTGCTCACCCCGGCCTACGCCGCCGGCGGCATCGCCGAGGAGAAGGACAAGAAGACGATGCCCTTCCTGCTGGTGTCGGCACTGACCGACCGCGAGATCGTGTTCGGCAAGTTTTTCGGTCGCACCGTCTTCCTCTTGGGCATCCTGTTCGCCGGCCTGCCCATCCTGGCCATCACGCTCCTGCACGGCGGGGTGAGCTGGCAGTTCCTGGTGGGCGTGTACGCCGTCACCGGGGCCACGGTGGTGCTGCTCAGCGCCGTCTCCGCGTACTCGGCGGCGTCGGCCGAGACGTTCCGCGGCGGCCTGTTCCGCGCCTACGGCCTGACCGCGCTGATCACCCTCGCCGGGTGCGGGGTCGGCCCGTACGTCAGCCCGTTCGCCATCATCTGGTACATGGACATGGCCGTGTCGGGCAACTCCATGCCGACGTTCTGGCTGATGGCCGTCGGCTTCCCGCTGCTCGAACTGCTGGTGGCGGGGATGGCCGTGTGGATGGCCATTCGGGCGATCCGGCGGATGCGGACGCAACTCACCCGCAAGTCGCCCAAGCCGCCGCCGTGGGTGAAGGAGCGATACCGCGACGAGGACCGCGAGCGGGAGTACCAGGAGAAGAAGCGGAAGAAGCGGGAGGCGGAGGTGGCGCGGGAGAAGGAGGAGCGGGACCGGCGGGCGGCGATGGCAGCACGGGCGGCGGCGGAAGCGGAGGCGGTGGAATACCACGCCGACGCGCCGGCGGCGGACGACGGCAGCCCGAAACGGCCGAAGGCCCGCCGCGTGCTGCCGGTGCCGCAGTCGCCACCCCCGCCGCCGCCCGCGTCGAATGACGACCCGGACCCGCCGAAGGACGGCGAGCGGCGGTGGGACACCGAGAAGCGGGGCAGCCGCAAGGGATACCGCGACCCGAGCATGCACGCGGCGAAGGACCTGGCCCCCAAGCCGAAGATCGGCGACAGCGACCCGTTCTTCTGGAAGGAGAAGCACACCACCGGGCAGGTGAAGACGGAAGACGACGAGGCGATGAAGGGGATGATGTACCTGATCGGCGGGGTGCTCGGACTGATCGTTCTCGTGTTCCTCGGCATTTCGCTTCTGGCGATGATCTCCGGCAGCGACAAGGGCACGTCGTTCGCCCGCTGGCTGCTGCTCATGGCCGGCGGGGCCGGGGTGTTCGCCCACCTGCTCCAGATCGGCATGGCCGCGTGCGCCGCCATCTGCCGCGAGCGGCAGCGGCTGACGCTCGAATCGCTCCTCACCATCCCCGCCCCGCGGCGGGCGATCCTGTGGCCGAAGTGGCTCACCAGCCTGCTCCGCGGCTGGTGGTGGGGCGCGCCGTCCGCCGCCGTGGTGGCCATCGCCTTTTTCACCACCGACGCGGCCGTGGCCGTCGTGCCAGCGATCGTGTACCTTTTGGCGGCCGTGCCGTTCGCCGCCACCTACGGCTTGTGGCTGTCGGTGCGGTGCCCGTCGGTCAACCGGGCGATCATGTGGTACCTGCCGGTCGCCGGCTTCCTCACCTTCTTCCCGGTGGCCATGTGCGGGTGGGCGACCGGCACCCTGTGGTGGTTCTGGTCGGCCCTCATCTTCACCGTCACCTGCCTGCTCATCGGCCTGACGTTCCTGTTCTGGACGCTCACGGTGAAGGCGTTCGACCACGAGACGATTCTGGGACCGGGCCGGAAGTGACGAAACCTCACCCCCCGGCCCCCTCTCCCAGGGGAGAGGGGGTGTTCAACCCGTACAGGTCACGGACACTCGCATTGCAAGCGGATGCGTCCTCGCCTTGAACACCCCCTCTCCCCTGGGAGAGGGGGCCTGGCGGTGAGGTCCGATCCAGTTCCCCCGCGGCCCCCCCCCCGGGCCCCCACGGGGGGGGGGGGCAGGTGGAATGGAACACGCCGCCGCCAGGGGCGGTGGGGGGCGCGCGGGGGGGGCGCCGGCGGCGGGGGGGG
>JANNQE010000259.1:0-10654 GCA_031441625.1 Planctomycetia bacterium | reverse complement strand
TGTGCCGGACGACCGGGTGTCCGGCCCAGCCGGACCTACTAATGGGTCACTTGCCTCGCACGTCGCCATAACGTCGTCGGATCGGCTGTCGCGTGAAGGCCCCGGATCCGCCCACGGCGTGCCGTCGCTCTCGCTGCCTCTTCCGCCGGGCGGCCCGCCGTTTGCCGCCCCACACGAACGGTGTGGGGGCCGCGTTCCAGTGCTTCGCCACCGACTCGAAGCGGGCGATGATGTCCGCCGGGTGGGCGGGGTGCGAGACGTGAAGTACGCCGGCCTCGTGGGCGTCGAACTGAGCCGCCACAGCCACGACGCGGTCCGAACGGCCGAGCGGTCGATGGCGTTCTTGAAGGGGTTCACGTCGCGCCGTTCGCCAGGAGCGCGTCCACCAGCCAGCAGTAGTCGGTGTGCGGGCAGGGGTAGCGGCAGTGGCCGAGCAGGTCGGGGTGATCGCACCCGGCTTCTTCGAGCGCGTCGGCGAGAATCGGCAGGCGGTCGAACGCACGCTCGGCGTGAATGGCGGACGCGAGGGCGAGCACGTCGGACGACCGCCACGCCGGTTGCAGGTGAAGGCGGGCGCACTCCCGGCACCATTCGCGGCAGAGCGCGATGGCTTTGGTTTCCCACTCCCGATCAGACTCGGTTGGTTCGGTTACGCCGCGCTGTATCTGCTCAACATCCCACGAGTAACCTCGAACGTCCCAGTGGTAGAGCACATCGCGGGCTGAGGGGTTGGTCCGAGCCGGCAACTTCTCGTGTGGTCCCCACCGCAACGAGAGATCAACTTCGGTGTAATACCGCCCGACCTCGGCAATCGGTGAGGCCAACCCTTCTGCGGCTGGCCCGAAGTGCCCCAGCCGCACATACCTCAGCGCGTCGTCTTGTGACGTAAACGTGTGGTCGAGGTCACGGAGCGCGGCGGTGAAGTGCGGTCTCGCTTCCCACATCGTCAGGTTCGGGGTGGCGGCGATGACGGCCAGCCCGTCGGCGAACATGGCGTAATCGAGGGCGGCGTGCGAGGCGTCCACGAGGTCGGCGACCGTCGCCAGATCGAGGGCGAACTTGGCGGCGGCGAGGCGGAGTTGCGGGTGGATCATGGGGGAATCATCAGCCGGAGCCGCGGAGCGGCGACCGAGGTTAGCCAGGGGTGGAGTCGGCGAGCGGAGCGAGCGACGGAACCCCTGGAACGGAAGCGGAGAAGGAGCAAGCCCCGGAGGGGCGACAGATCGTGTGTCTGTCGCCCTTCCGGGGCTTGCTCAGTTTGTCCCATCACTTCCAGGGGTTCCGCTCACTTCGTTCACTTCACCCCTGGCTAACATCGGTCGCCGCTCCGCGGCACATGTCGGATCCGCTCACGGCTCACGTCAAATCTTCAGCACGCCGGTGCTGTCGCCGAACGACTTGGTCGGGCAGCCCATCCGCTCGAACATGGCCATGTACAGGTTCATGAGCGGGGTGTCGAACTTGGCCTTCAGGAACCGCCCGGCTTCGAGCGAGCCGGCCCCGGTGCCGAGCGTGAGGATGGGCAGGTCGTCGTGGTTGTGGCGGTCGCCGTCGCCGATGCCGCTGCCGTATACCAGCATGACGTTGTCCAGGAGCGTGCTGCCGTCAGCCTCCTTCACGCCCTTCAGTTTGCCGGCCAGGTAGGCCAGTTGCTCGATGTGGTAGGTGTTGATCTTCTTCAGCTTGGCCTGCTTGGCGGCGTCCTTCCCGTGGTGCGACAGGTCGTGGTGCCCTTCCGCCACGTCGATGTGCTTGTACGGGCGGTTGCTGCCGTCGTTGGCGAACGGCAGCGTGACCACGCGGGTGGTGTCCGTCTGGAACGAGAGCACCATCAGGTCGCACATCAGGCGGATGTGGTCGGTCACCTCTTTCGGGGTGCCGTCCGGCCGCTTCATGTCGGTCTTCGGCTTCGGCTTGTCGCCCTCGGCCATCGCGCGGGCGATGCGGGTTTCCACCTCCCGCACGCTGGTCAGGTACTCGTCCATCTTGCGGGCGTCGGCCTGGGCCAGCGACTTGTTCAACTGCTTGGCGTCGTCCATTACGAAGTCGAGCACGCTCTTGTTGTAAGCGTCCCGTTTCGCACGGCTGGCCGACTCTTCCTTGCCGCCGTCGCCGAACAGCCGGTCGAACACCGCCTTCGGGTCGGTCTCCTTGGCGTTCGGGTTGCTCTCGCCCCGCCAGCTCAGGTTGCTCGAGTACGCGCAGCTGTACCCGCTGTCGCAGTTGCCCGCCTGCTGGCCGCGCTCGATGCCCAGTTCGAGCGAGGCGAAGCGGGTCTTGTCGCCGATGGCGCCGGCGATGTGCTGGTCGGCCGACACGCCCGAGCGGATGTCCGCCCCGTGCGTCTTGCGGGCCTGCCGGCCGGTGAGGAAGGCGCTCATGGCGCGGGCGTGGTCGCCGGGGCCGTCGCCGTTCGCGCGGGCTTTGTCCAGGGCCAGCCCGTGGATGACGTTCAGCTTGTCCTTGAACGGCTCCAGCGACGACAGGATTTCGGGTAACTTGCTACCCAGCTTGCCCTCGGCGGCCGGGAAGAAGTCGGGCAAGTGGACGCCGTTCGGCACGTACACGAAGGCGGCCCGCTTGATGGCGGCAGCCTTCGCAGGCGTGGCGGCGGGCGCGGCCAGTGCGAGCGACTCGAGGAACGGCAGGGCCACCACGGTGCCCAGGCCTTTCAGCAGCGTGCGGCGATCCACGCGGGTCATGTCAGTCGCTCCGGTGATAGGTGGCACAGGCATTCTTGCCTGTGTTGTTTTGTTTCGACAGCACAGGCAGGAATGCCTGTGCCACCAGTCTTCAGTCACTTCGCTTGGCGTTCCGCTGCTGGAACGGTTCGCCCTGCACCACGGCCATCACCAGGGCGGAGAATCGGTCGCCGCCGGCCTTCAACTTCACCACCAGGGCGTCGAGGGTGCATTTGTCGAAGTATTCTAGCCCGCGGCCGAGGGCGAACGTGAGCAACTTCTCGGCAATGCACCGCCGGAACTTGTCGCCCTGGCTCAGCAGGATCTTCCGCAACTCGGCCGGGCCGTCGAACTTCTGGTCGCCGGGGAGTACCCCGCTGGCGTCGATCTTGTTTTTGCCGTCTTCGGTCCGCCACGCCCCAATCGCGTCGAAGTTCTCCAGGCCGAAGCCGATTGCGTCCATCTTGGTGTGGCAGTTGGCGCACGCCGCGTTCGCCCGGTGCAGCTCCATCTGCTGGCGGAGTGTACCCGTCAGGGCGGTCTTCTCCAGTTCGGGCACGTTCGGCGGGGCGGGCGGGGGCGGGCTGGCGAGCAGGTTTTCGAGCACCCACTTGCCCCGCTTCACCGGGCTGGTGCGGGTGGGGTTGCTCGTCACGGTCAACACACTGGCGTGGGTGAGCACCCCGCCGCGCTTGCCGTCGGTCAGTTTCACCTCGCGGAACTTGTCGCCGAACACGCCCCGGACGCCGTAGTGCTTGGCCAGCCGCTCGTCCAGGAACGTGTAGTCGCTGTCCAGGAACTCCATCACGCTGCGGTCGTTCTTCACGATGTGGGTGAAGAACTCTTCCGTCTCACGGACCATGCTGGCCTTCAGCTTGTCGTCGAAGGTGGGGAACCGCTTCGGGTCGGGCGACACCCCCCACACGCTGCGGAGCATGAGCCACTGGCCGGCGAAGTCGTAGGTGAGCGATTGCGCCTTCCAGTCGGCCAGCATCCGCTTCACCTGGGCTTCGAGCACCTTCGGCTGCCGCAGTTCGCCCTTGTCGGCGACGGCCATCAGTTCGCCGTCGGGCATGCTACTCCACAGGAAGTAGCTCAGGCGGGTGGCCAGTTCGTGGTCGTTCAGGGTGCGGGTGGTGGCCGGCGGCTTGGGGTCGTCCTCCACGCGGAACAGGAAGTGCGGTGAACAGAGCACCGCCTTCAACGGCAGCTTGAGGGCGTCCTCGAACTTGTCGCCCTTGCCGTCGGCCAGGTCGAACAGCTTCATCAGCCGGTCGATCTCGTCCTTCTTCACGGGGCGGCGGTAGGCCTTGCGGGTGAACGCGGCGAGGACCTTCCCGGCGGCGGCCTTCTTGTCCTTCGGTGCGTCCTTCGCCACGTCGCCGAGGATGAGCGTCCGCGACTTGGTTTGCGGTTGCTCGATCTTGCCGAGCGGCCCTTCCAACTCCAGGTACTCCACGCCGAGCGTCCGTTTCTTGTCGTCCTTGTCGGTGAACGGGTTGGCGAACACCACCGCCACCCGCTTCTCGCCGGCCGCGAACGTGCCCTTGAACTCGATGACGGTCGGCTTGTCTTCGGCGGCGGTCACGTCGAAGGTCTGCAGGTCTTTGCCGTCCAGCCGCAGCACCGCCTTCGGGGCGGCGTCGCCGGCCTTGATGGCCCACACCTTCGCCCGCACCGCGTACTCGCCGTCGAGCGGGAAGTTGAGTTTGTCCATGTACGCCGAGGCGGTCTCGGCCGTCAGCGTGATGCGGTTCTTGCCGGCGTCGTTCGTCTTCGACCCGCGGGGGAAGGCTTGCAGGTTCTGGCGGTTGTAGGTGTTCTTGCCGCCCACGACCGGCGGCAGCGGGCGGAGGGCCGTTTCGAGCACCTTGTCCGCCGCGGCCATGTACTTCTCGACGAGGATCGGCTGCACGCTCAGCACGTCGCCGATGTTGTCGAACCCGTACCCGACATCATCCGATGGGAAGTCGTCGGCCGGGCGGAAGGTGTCCACCCCGCACAGGTCGCGGACGGTGTTGTTGTACTCGGCCCGGTTCAGCCGCCGCATCGTCACCCGGCCGGCGTCCTTCGGCCCGACGCAACTCACCTTCAACAGGGTGCCGCCCAGGTACGCCGCCACCGCCGCTTTCTCGTCCTTGGTCGGCTGCTTCTTGCGGGCCTTCGGCGGCATCGACCCGTCGAGCAGCACCCGCTCCACCATCTCCCACGTCTTGCGGTCCTTCTTGGCGTGGGCGGCCGTCTCCACCCCTTCGAGGGACACCCCGCCGGCGTTGTCGTTATTGTTGTGGCAGCCGTAGCAGTGGGCGTCGAGGAGGGGCACCACCACCTTGCCGAACTCGTCGGGCGTGGCGGGGGTGGCCGGCTTGGGCGGCTGGGCGGCGACGGGTCGGGGCGACTGGTGGGCGACGGTGACGGTGAACATGGCGGCCGCGAGAACGGCGATCCAGGCGACCGGACGACGCGGGGACATCAAGCCTTTCCTCGGCGAGAAGTACGGGGCACGGCCGAAGTCCGTTCCAGGTTCGGCGTGATCGGGCAGGCGGGCGAGAGTTCCGGAAGTCTGATCCGGACGCGACGGCGGGCGCGCACGACTCTCGGTATGAAAGTGTAGCTCAGGCGGGGCGTGCGGGGTAGCGGAATCAGGAGGCGGCACTCATCGGGAATTCATCAGATGGCCGAACCGTCCGCACCCGCCCGCTCGAACCGCAACACCTCGCCGTCTTCGGGATCCACCACCATTCCCAGCGGGTGGAACCCGCACTTCTCCAGCACCCGTTGCGACGCCACGTTGTCCGGCTTGGTGTGCGCCCGCACCACCCGCACGCCGCGGGCGGATGCGAACGCCACCAGTGCGCCGGTGGCTTCGCTGGCGTACCCCTTCCGCTGGTGGTCGGCGTCGATGCCGTAGGCCACCTCCACCATCCCGTCGGCGTCGGGCGGGCCTTTGAACCCGCAGGCACCGACCTCCGCCCCGCTCGTGCCGTCGGCCACAGTGAAGGTGAGCGCCCACACGTCGCCGGGTAGTGTCATCCGCACCCGCGCCACCCAGTCCGGGGAGACCTCCCCCCGCACCTCCGGCGGCAGCGAGTCCACCCACGCCAACACTTCGGCTGGCGTTTTCAGTGTCAGGGTCAGTCGTGGCGTCGAGATCATCAACGGGTCCATCGCGTTCCCCCCTGTCCTGATGACGATGATACGCCGCCCCGCCTACAATGCCCCGGCCCGTGTGGGCTTCCCCGGAGGACACGAGATGAGACTGAACCTGGCCGTCGCCGCCCTCGCCGCGGTGTTTGCGGTCGCCACCGCCCGCGCCGCCGACAATCCGACAGTGGTGGTCGAGACCAGCCTGGGCACGTTCGAGGCGGAACTGTTCGCCGACAAGGCCCCCGACACGGTGAAGAACATCCTCGCCTACGTGGACGACAAGTTCTACGACGGCCTGATCTTCCACCGCGTCATGTCCGACTTCATGATCCAGGGCGGCGGGTTCGAGCCGGGCATGAAGCAGAAGAAGACGAAGGACCCGATCAAGAACGAGTCGGACAACGGGCTGAGCAACGTGAAGGGCACGCTGGCCATGGCCCGCACCCCCGCGGCCGACAGCGCCACCAGCCAGTTCTTCGTGAACGTGGAGGACAACGACATGCTCGACCGCGCGAAGGCGAAGGACAAAGTGGGCTACTGCGTGTTCGGCAAGGTGACGAGCGGCATGGAGGTGGTGGACAAGATCAAGGCGGTGAAGACACAAGACCTGGTCGAGAACGGCCGCGTGACGCACGCGAAGGTGCCGGTCGAGGACGTGGTCATCAAGTCGATCCGCGTGAAGAAGAAGTGACCCAATCCTGGAACCGGGAACGCAGTGACCGGGTGTCAAATCGCCCACCCGGTCACTGCGTTCCCGGTTCCACCCCACCCGGTCACTGCGTTCCCGGTTCCACCCCGTGCCCATCCACTTCCCCCGTCCCCCGCGTCGCATCGCGGTCATCAAGCCGAGCGCGCTCGGCGACATCGCGCACGCCGTGCCGGTGCTGTCCGCGTTGCGTGAACTGTTCCCCGCCGCGCACATTTCGTGGGTGGTGAATCGCGCTTACGTGCCGCTGCTGCACGGCCACCCGCACCTGAACGCCGTCGTCCCGTTCGACCGCAGCACCTTCGCCCTCGGCCCGCTCGCCGCCGCCGCCTACTCCGTCGCCTTCGCCAACGACCTCCGCCGCCGCCGCTTCGACCTGGTCCTCGACCTGCAAGGCTTACTCCGCACCGGCCTGATGACGGCCGCCACCGCCGCCCCCGTGCGCATCGGCTTCGCCAACGCCCGCGAGGGCAGCCGCCACTTCTACACGCACACGGTGGACATTCCCGACGCCGACCGCATCCACGCCATCGACCGCTACTGGCGGGTGGTCGAAGCGCTCGGCGGCGGGCACCTGACGAAGCAGTTCATCTTGCCCGTGAGCGCGAAGGAACTGGTAGTGGTGGACGCCGAACTCGCTCCGTTCCCGCGGCCGTGGGTGGCGGTGGCGGCCGGCGCGCGGTGGCTCACGAAGCGCTGGCCGGTGGGGGCGTTCGCCGACGTGGGCAACCGTATTCACCGCAACACCGGCGGCACGCTGCTGCTCGTCGGGTCGTCCGATGACATCGGGCTGTCAGCGGATTTGTCCGGCCGGCTGGTCGGCCCGCACTTCGACTACACCGGCAAAACGGGCATCGCCAAGATGGTGGCGGTGCTCAGCCGGGCGGACGTGATGCTGAGCAATGACACCGGCCCGCTGCACGTCGCCGCCGCTTTGGGTGTGCCGTGCGTCGCGCCGTACCTTTGCACGAAGCCGGTGTTGCACGGCCCGTACCCCGCCCGCGGGCAGGCCACGCACGGCGTTGCGACCTCCGTACTGTGTGCCGGCAGCTACCTGCGGAAGTGCCCGCACCAGTTGCAGTGCATGGGCGAACTGACCCCGGACAAACTCTGGCCCGCCCTCGCGGAGGTACTGGCACCGTGGCGACGATCTCCCGCAAGCTGATCTTGGCGAGCGGCTCGCTCGGCCGCCGGCAACTGATGGAGCGAGCCGGGTACACGTTCGAGGCGCGGCCGTCGGATTTTCCCGAACCGACCGAGGCGCGGCTGGGCGACTGCCGGCACTACGTCGGCGAGCTGGCGTGGCTGAAGGCACAAGCCGTGGCGAACACCGTGGACGACGGCATCGTTATCGCCGCGGACACGGTGGGGTGGCAACACGGCAAGGTGGTCGGTAAGCCGGAGGATGAAGCGGATGCCCGGCGGATCATCACCGCGTTGGCGGGGACGACGCACGAACTCTGGACGGGCGTCTGCCTGTGGGTTCGACCGGGCGACTTCCAGATCTGCTGGCAGGAACTCAGCCGCGTGGAAATGAAGGGGATGACGGCGGACGAAATCGAAGCGTACCTGAAAACCCGCAAGTGGGTCGGGTGCAGCGGGGCGTATGCCATCGAGATGCCGCACGATCCGCTGCTGAGCGTGGTGGAGGGCACCGCGAGCAACGTCATCGGGTTGCCAATGGAGAGCCTGGTAAAGGCACTGGAATGGGCCGAGCGGATGTGAAATGCCGCCCTGAAAGGGCGGGTTCTGTCAGCCCAGGTCGAAGCGAGCGGAGCGAGCGAAGGCCTGGGTTGGCGATCTCAAATGCTACCGCCCTGAAGGGGCGGATTCCGCGGAACCGGCCCCTTCAGGGCCGTTGCATTTTCCGGACGCGGTCCCAGGCCTCCGCTCGCCTGCGGCTCGCTACGACCTGGGCTGACAGAACCCGCCCCGTTGGGGCGAAATCTGGTCCACGGGGGGAGAGGTCGAACACCCCGCGGAGCGCGGGCGTTCGGGTGAGGGGTGTAACCCTTCACCGACGACAGGTGCGCCCGTCGGCTTCGGTAGGAACGGCTTCTCGAACAGTCGATACCACACGTACGCGGTCGCCGGCACCAGCAGCACGGCCACCACACCGGCAACATAGAAACTGCCCGCGTATCGCCACGACTCCGGCAGCAGCGCTTCCCCGGCGAACACCAGGCGTAGCATCGGCATGTGAATCAGGTACAGGCTGTACGACCAGTTGCCCGGCCACGCGAGCACGCCGCCCAGACTCGGGGTGGCCGGCGACACCAGCAGCGACACCACCCCCGCCGACGCCACCGCCAGCCACAGTTCGTGCCCGGCCCACAGTTGCGGGATGTGGCTGCTCGCCACTCCCGCCGCCGCCGCACTCACCGCTACCGCCAACGACACCCACCGCGACAGGTGAACTCCCTTCGCCACCCGCTCGGCCAGCCACATGCCGAGGAACCACTCGAAGTACCGCCGCAGGAAGAACCACTCGAAGTGCGGGGCGATCGGCTTCAGCAGGTCCGGCGTGGGCACGAACGTGAACAGCAGTTCGATCACCAGCAGCGCCACCGCCACCCCGCCGAACCCCACCCGCCGGCACAGCTTCAGCAACAGCGGGTACGCCAGGTAGAACTGCACCTCGTACCACAGCGTCCAGTACACGCCGTTCAGCCCGAGGGCTTGCGGTTGCACGGCCAGCAGGAACAGGGCGTTCACCATCACGAACACGCCGAGCACGGGCAGGGGCAGTTGGGCGGCCCCGTCGAGGGTGGCGGTCATCGCCATCAGTGCGACCGCGGCCAGGAACAGGCTGGCGAAGAAGGCCGGGTAGAGCCGTCGCAGGCGGCGGGAGAAGAACGGGCGAGGCTGAAGGTCGTCGGTGCCTTTCGTGTGAAACCGGCGGGCCTGCGGCAGGTGGATACAGAACCCGGACAGGACGAAGAACAACCCGACGCCGGTGTACCCGTAGGCACAGACCGGATAACTGGCGACGACGCCGACGGGCGTTTCGTCGGTGAACGGCTTGTGGTCGGCCGGGCTGCCCTGAGGGGAGTAGCCGGGGGCGAACACGTTCCACAGGTGGTAGGCGAACACCCACAGGGCGGCCACCCCGCGGAGGGCGTCGACGTTCGAGAGGCGGAGGGGCATGGGCCACCGGGAAACGGGCGGCCAAGCTTAGTACAACAATCCCCGTCGTGGCGAACCGCGTGGTCGTGTCGTCCAATCCCCCTGAACGAGGAAGGGAGGTTGTCATCGCCGCGTGCATTCGAGCGTGGCGGGGGCGGGAGCAAGCGCGCGGCGATGACAAGGGAGACGCTGGCCACCAGCCCCGCCGGAACACTCAGCGCACCCCGAAGTGAGACCCCCGCGATGCAGATGATGTGGCTCGGCCTGGCGATGGGCTTCCTGGTGGCGGCGTTCATCTTCTTCGCCCTGCTGTACGCCCGCGGGGGCAACCTACAACGGGCGTGGTGGGGGCTGAGCGTGGCCGGGCGGTGTGCCCAGGACGCGGCGCTCGAAGGGAAGGTGAACGCCGTCCTCGGCGGGGCGACACCCCCGCCCGCGCCGCCCGTGCCCCCGGCGCCGGTCGCCGTCTCACCGCCACCCGCACCGGGCAAGTCGCCCCCGCCGGCGAAGTCGCCGCCCGCACCTCCGCCGGCCCCGCCGAAACCGTCGGGCGAACCGCTCCGGCTGCTCACCATCCTGCAGTCCGAGGCCCGGCTGCTCGACTTCCTGATGGAAGACTTCACCGGCGCGAGCGACGCGCAGGTGGGTGCCGGGGTGAAGGAGATTCACAAGAAGGCGGCGGCGGCGCTGAAGAAGTACCTGGTGGTGGAGCCGGTGCTCGCCGGGGCGGACGGCGAGCGGGTGACGGTGCCGCGGGGGTTCGACCCGTCGGCCGTGCGGGTGATCGGGAACGTGACCGGCGAGCCGCCGTACACGGGCGAGTTGCAACACCCCGGCTGGCGGGTGAAGGAGATCAAGCTGCCGACCACCGCGGAAGGGCAAGACCCGTTCATCGTCCAGCCGGCCGAAGTGCAAGTTTAGGGTGGCCCGCCCTCGCCGAGGGCGGGTTCCGATCCCCGGCTGTGTAGGGTGGCCCGCCCTCGCCGAGGGCGGG
>JANNQE010000258.1:0-3273 GCA_031441625.1 Planctomycetia bacterium | reverse complement strand
GGCGGGGGTCGGTCGCTCACGCGACCTCGCCCGCCCTACTAAGGACTCACCCGATGGGCATCCGCAACTACAACCCGACCTCCGCCGGCCGCCGCGCCGGCAGCGTGTCGGACTTCGCCGACTGCACCGCCCCGAAGGTGAACGCGCCGTACAAGCCGCTGCTCGTGCGGAAGAAGAAGAAGGGCGGGCGGAACTTCCAGGGGATCGTCACCAGCCGGTTCCGCGGGGGCGGCCACAAGCAGATGTTGCGGGTGGTGGACTTCAAGAGGAAGAAGGACGGGGTCGAGGCACTGGTGCTGAGCGTCGAGTACGCCCCGTGCCGGTCGGCCCGCGTCGCCCTCATCCAGTACAAGGACGAGGTGCAGACGAAGGCGTACATCCTGGCCCCGGACGGCCTGAAGGCCGGCGACGTGGTGCAGAGTGGTAACGAGGGGATCGAGCCGAAGCCGGGCAACTGCCTGCCGCTCTCCAAGATCCCCATCGGGCTGGCCATCCACAACGTCGAGTTCACCCCCGGCCGGGGCGGACAGATTTGCCGGAGCGCCGGGTGCAGCGCCACCCTGAGCGCCCGCGACAAGGGCCAGGCCCTCATCACCCTGCCCAGCGGGGAAGTGCGGAAGGTGTCGGAGAAGTGCCGGGCGACCATCGGCACGGTCTCCAACGCCGACCACATGAACATCAGCCTGGGCAAAGCCGGCCGCAAGCGGTGGATGGGCCGCAAGCCGCACAACCGCGGCATGGCCATGAACCCGTGCGACCACCCGATGGGCGGCGGCGAGGGTCGGAGCAAGAGCGGCGGCCACCCGAAGGGGCCGAGCGGGGTGCTGGCCAAGGGCGGCAAGACCCGCAGCGACAAGAAGCCGTCGAACTCGGCCATCGTCCGCCGCCGGCCGGCCGGGCCGTTCCAGAAGCACAACGGGTAACGGGCGATTGGCCAGTGGCCGCGGGCCAGTGGTCGGCGTGGAACACCGGACGTGGTGCGTTCGGTCCTGGTCACCGGCCACTGACGACTGGCCACTTGAGGGGATGCGATGCCGCGGAGAAAGAACCCTTACGAGTCCGAGTCCACCGTCCGACTGCTCGGGAAGGTGGACCGGCTGGGCAAGGGCAAAGAGCCGATCAAGACGTGGTTCCGCGAGGCGGTCATCGTCCCCGAATTCATCGGGCAGACCTTCCTCGTCCACAACGGGAAGAACTTCAACAAGGTGTACGTGACGGAAGAGATGGTGGGGCACAAGCTGGGCGAGTTCTCCCCCACTCGCACCTTCCGCGGGCACACGGCCGGCAAGAAGTCGGCCCCCGCGGGCAAGTGACGTCGGAGTCAGTAGTCACCGGGCACTCGTCATCAGTCACGAGTCGCCGGTGCGGACGGTGAGTGCGACTGACTGCTGACTCATGACCAATGACCGGGGATCTGAGATGATTTACACTGCCAAGCACCGCTTCGCCGACGTCGCCCCGCGGAAGATGCGGCCGCTGGCGACGATGATCCGCGGGATGAACGTGGACGAGGCCATCGAGGCCCTCAAGTTCATGCCCAACCGCGGCGCGCGGCTGATCGAGTGTGTGGTGAAGAGCGCCGTCGGGAACGCGACCGACCAGGGCGCGCGGAGCGTGGAAGACCTGGTGGTGTCCGAGATCCGCATCGACGGCGCGCCGATGTTCAAGCGGATCCGCCCCCGCGCCCGCGGCACCGCCTTCGGCATCAAGCGCCGCCTGGCGCACATCATCGTCACGGTGGTGGACCAGGAGGCGCTCGACGCCGCCAACGCCGCCCCGACGCAGACGGCCGCGGTGCCCCCGCCGGTCGCCCCGGTGGCCGGTGCCCCCGCCCTGCCGACCGCCCCCACCCAACCGACCGCGTGAACACCCTGAAGGGCTAGGAATATGGGCCAGAAAGTTCGCCCCACCGGGTTCCGCACCGGCATCATGACCGACTGGCAGTCGGCGTGGTTCGC
Organism: Planctomycetia bacterium; assembly: GCA_031441625.1. Lineage (GTDB taxonomy): Bacteria > Planctomycetota > Planctomycetia > Gemmatales > Gemmataceae > JALHQU01. The sequence continues at coordinate 1,315 of JANNQE010000258.1, read as the reverse complement.
CAACAAGCAGGACTTCGCGGAACTGCTGCTCGAAGACCACAGCATCCGCAAGTTCATCTACAGCTACCTGACCCGCACCAAGGAGCGGAAGGAGCAGCGGCCGGGCATCGGCAAGATCCGCATCGAGCGGACCCGCGAGCGGGTGACGGTGTTCGTGTTCAGCAGCCGCATCGGGGCGATCATCGGCAAGAAGGGCGAGAAGATCGACAAGATGACGAAGGCGCTCGAGAAACTGACCCGCCGGCACATCGACGTGAAGACGATCGAAGTGACCCGCCCGGAGATCGACGCCCAGATCATCAGCGAGGACATCGCCGAGCAACTGGAAAAGCGGAGCAGCTTCCGCCGCACCATGAAGAACGCCATCCAACGGGCGATGGAGGGCGGGGCGAAGGGCGTCAAGCTGCAACTGAGCGGGCGGCTGGGCGGGGCCGAAATGGCACGGTGCGAGAAGGCGATGGAGGGCAGCATCCCGCTGTCCACCCTGCGGGCGAAGGTGGACTACGGGTTCAGCGAGGCCAGCACCCCCCAGGGGAACATCGGCATCAAGGTGTGGGTGAACAACGGCGACTACGTGACCGGCGAGATCAACGACACGACCGACGCCTCCGCCGCCGGGCAGCGGAAGTCCACCCGCCGACGCCGCGGGTAAGTCAGAACAGCGAGCGGGGGGCGTCAGCCCCCTGGTTGCCTGAAATGAGAGACCAGGGGGCTGACACCCCCCGCTCGCCAAGACTCAACGGGGTGTGCGATGTCGATCAAAATGCCGAAGCGGGTGAAATACCGCAAAGTCCAGCGCGGGGTGATCCGCGGGCTGGCCGCCAAGAAGAAGTACAACGGGGCCATCAAGGGGAACGCCCAGCGGGGCAATTACGTCGCCTACGGCGACTTCGGCCTCCAGTCGCTCGAAGGCGGTTGGATGTCCGCCCAAACGATTGAGGCCGCCCGCGTCACCATCACCCGGTTCGTGTCCGGCGAAGGCCGCTACTACATGCGGGTGTTCCCGCACAAGAGCGTGACCAGCATCCCGGCCGAGACGCGGATGGGCAAGGGCAAGGGCGAGCCGGAGTATTGGGCGGCGGTGGTGAAGGCCGGCATGATCCTGTTCGAGATCGGCGGCATCCCGGAAGCGCAGGCGAAAGAGGCGCTGGCCAAGGTGGCGTATAAGATGCCGTTCAAGTGCCGGTTCGTCACCCGCCGGCCGAACGTGTAAGCAGTCGGACGAGCCGCGGCCGCGGGGGTGCGGGTGCGGGGGCTACACAAAAACAAAACCCCACCCACGCCGGCGCCGGGCGCCGGCCAACCCGGGGGCGGG
>JANNQE010000257.1:0-3284 GCA_031441625.1 Planctomycetia bacterium | reverse complement strand
CGCACCCGGCAGGGAGTAACACCACTCGCCCCGGTCGGCCGGCGTCGTCGGCCAGCGACCCCTCGCCGCCGCCGACTTTCGGCAGGGTGAACGCCGGGGCCGGCGTGCCCGGCTTCAGCCCGGTGCGGCCGACCCGGTTCGGGGTGGTGGCCTCCAGCTCCTCCAGCTCCTCCAGCTTCCAGGCGAGCACGCCTTGCGCCCGCAGGGTGCCCAGCAGCAGGAACGCGAGCAGCAGCACGACGACCCACAGCACGGCCGTCGAGACGAGCAGAAGCGTCTCCATCCTCGACCCCGTGGCTGATGAACCTGTGCGGTGTGGCCCTCTAACGCAGTAATTGCGCGGCCGGCCGATCGCAGTACCGCGTTGCCGAAGTTTTTTCCGCCGCCGTCACGGCAGCTCGGCGACCTCGTCCCCGGCGCGGGTGCCCAGCGCCCGGTACAGGGCCTCGGGCAGCCCGTCGCGGACGAACCGCACGCTGCCGTCGGCCAGGCAAGCGTTTACCCCGCCGGTGTGTTGGCTGCGGGCGGCCACTTGCCACTGCCCGCCGGTGGCGGCGGACACGTCCGCGTTGTTGGTGCAGAACATGCCGCGGATGTCGTTGATGGGAGGTAGGGCGGGGTCGCCCGACGGCGGGCAGCCCATCGAAACGTCGGTGTTCATCGAGTTCGGCGGGAACATGCCGCTGAACGTGTTCCCACCCATCATCGGGGTGATGATGCTCCCCCGGACGTCGCGGTTCATGCCGGCTGGGGCGCTCGAACTGGTGCGGGTGTCGGTGGTGTGGACGGCCAGCTTCTCGCTCATGAACACGGTGTTCGAGGTGCCGTCAGTGATGCTCACGATGCTCGTCCCTTTGCCGGCCCCGAACCGCTGGCCGTAGGGGAACTTCTGCACGCTCGTGACCGGCTGGAACACGCCCGCCCGCTGAGACCGCAGCGACTCCCGCATGAACCCGCCGCCGAACGACACGCAGTAGTTCGCCTTCAGGTTGTTCTCGATGGAGTAGTTGTTGTAATGCACGTCGCTCTGCACGGCGCTCGGGCAGGTCATCGCCTTGCGGATGAACGTCTGGGTGTCGATGTCGGGCCGACGTTGCGGCAGGCCGTCGAGGTTGTCCCACGGGCAGGCTTCGTTGATGTCGTCGTTCTGGATGCCCACTTGGATGCGGGCGTCGAGCGTGTTCTGCTCCATGTAGGAGTAGATGTGCATCACCCACGACGGGCCGTAGCACTCGGAGCGGGTGGTGATGCCGCCACCTTGTGAACCGGTCACCACCCACGCCGGGAAGTTCGTGCCCGGAATCGGCCGCGGGGTTCCATCCACGTTCTGGTTGTTCGAGGTCGGATTCGTGTACGTCTCGGAGAAGGTGGTGTAGCCGGGCGGGAAGGTGCCGTTGGCGCTCTCCAGGTTGTGCATGGCCAGGCCGAGCTGTTTCAGGTTGTTGCTGCACTGCATGCGGGCGGCGGCCTCGCGGACCTTCTGAACCGCCGGCAGCAGCAGACCGATCAGGATGGCGATGATGGCGATGACGACCAGCAGCTCGATCAACGTGAACGCCGACCGGCGACCGAGAGTCGCGGACCCGAGCATAGTGGCCCTCCAGATGCGAACGAATGAACACGGCCGAAATGGCCGTCACTTGAGTCCAATTTGTAGCCGATGATTATGAGGGGCGTGTGTAGGACAGATGAAACTCGCGTGGGGGCGGTCTCCACCCGCCCCACTCACCCCCCTCAAGCTCACCTGGCCGCGTCGGGCGTGCGCCGTCGCGGCTTCTTGGTGGTACGGAACACGTCCAACACTTTGCCCGTCTCGCCGAACGCCAGGTGGAACCGCTGCTCGGCCTCCAAGCGGTGCATGGTGATGTGGTAAGTGCCGCTGACCTCTTCCAGGTACGGCCGCAACTCCGGCGTCTTGGGGATGCGGAGCTGGCCCCACGACCCGTCGCCCAGGTAGGTAATGCCGGTCGCCTCGTCCACCTTCCCGTCGGTCAGCGGGCGGGTCCGCTTGAACGTGTGGTCGTGGTGTTCCAGCACGATGTCCACCCCGTACTTGTCGAACAGCGGGCACCAGTGCTTCCGCTGCTCCTCGCCGGTGCCGAACTTGCCCCCCTTCCCCTCCGGCGTGCGGTACGACGGGTAGCACGGCACGTGATTCACGGCGATCAGGTGCGGCTTGCCGGCGCGGTCCTTCAACTGCTTCTCCAGCCACGCCGTCTGATCCCCGCCGACGGGCGAGCAGTGCCCGGAGTCGAGCAGTACCAGGCTCAGGTAGTCGCCGAAGTCGAGGGTGGCGTACCCGGTCTCGGAGTACAGTCCGCCGAACAGCGGTGTGAAGAAGGTGGCGTCGTTGAGAGTCTTGCCGTAGCTGCCCCGCACCTCGTGGTTGCCCAGGCACGTGACGAGCGGGATGAGCCGCCCCTGGCTGTCGGTCATGGTGCCGGCGTAGTTCTGGATGAACTTCAGCGCGGTCGCGCCGCTCACCCCGTTGTCGTACCCCAGGTCGCCGCCGATGAGGACGAAGTACGGGTCCTGGTTGGCGGCCACCTTGTTGTTCGCCACCGCGTGCGGGCCGGTGCCCACGTCCCCTCCGGAGATGAAGTGGAACGCCTTGGTCGCCTTCGCCGGCATGGTGCGGAACCGCCACGTCGGCGCGCTCAGGCCGATGGTGAACTCGTACTCGGTGCCCGGCGTCAGCTTGGTCAACTCCGCCCGGAAGATGGTCAGGTCGGTCGGGCCGGTGTACTTGGCCGCCGGCGGCTTGTCGGACGGGTCGGGCTGACCGTCATCCGCCCCCTTCTGTGGGGTGATCGACGCCGTCTCGACCACCGGGAACGGGGTCGCCTTGCAGGTCGGCCCGATCACCCACCCGTCCCCCTTGCCGCGGTCGCGGTACAGGATGGTCGGCTCGCTCACGTCCTTGGCCTTGCCGATCCACTGGATGGTCATCGTGGTGGTCGGGTCTTTCTGCCACGTCAGGAACAGGGAGTCGGGTTTGAACCGCTTCTCGTCGTCCTTCACCGTGTTGAGCGGCACCTGGGAGAACAGGCGGCCCGACCCGAACAGGGGGGTGACGAGGCCGGTGGCGGCCAGGAACTGGCGGCGGTTGGCGGGCAGGGGCATGAGGAACTCGGTGACGGTGTGGAATGGCACTTCCACGTGTATCTGAGCGGGTTCGGCGCGAACCTTCGGCGGGGACGCACAGGCCTCCGGATTGTCTGGATTTTGACGGCGTTTCCGCCTTGGTCGCGAGGTCTTCCGCCGCTACGGTTCTGGCGGCGTCG
>JANNQE010000256.1:0-9412 GCA_031441625.1 Planctomycetia bacterium | reverse complement strand
GCTAACATCTGTCGCCGCTCCGCGGCGAGTGGGTGGGGCGGTCACCGCTCCGCGGCGGGGGTGGGGTCGCCCACGTTCGACTGGCACACTCGAACCGCCGGCACGAGGGCGGCTCAAGGTGCGTGCCGTTTGCCGGAAACGGGAAAACGCCCGAAACACCCCCCACATCGGGCCGTTTCTTCCAACAAAACGCCGGGCGGGAGCGAGTGTTCCCACGAACCCTCTTTCCCGCCCTGCTTTTTCTCGGCGAGTGGCTCGCCGTCACTCGACCGGCATCTGCTCCAGGTCGGTGCCGGCGGCGGTCAGCACGGACAGGCCGGCGGTCAGGCGGTCGGCCAACCGCTCGGTCGCGAGCAGCACGGCGATCAGCGAGTCGGGGTCTTGCGGCCGGTCGGTCGCCTCCCGGACGGCGTCGAACACCCGCGCCGGGGTGACGCCGTCGCGGCCGGCAAAGGCGACGGTCACCAGCCGCATCAGGGCGAGTTGCGATCGCTGACGGAGGAAGCGGCGGAGGGCGGTCGGCTTCGCGGCCTCGGCGAGAGGGATGGTACGGGCGACCACATCGGACAGGGTCATGACGAACACCGGGTTCGGCCGGACGAGACGGGGCGGGCGTTCGGCCCGCGGGGGAGGAGGTGGGATTGTCACCGATGGCGGGCGGGCGGCTCAAGGTGCGTGGCGTTGCCGGAAACGGGAAGCGCGTGAACACCCCCCCGCCCCTTCGGGTTGTTTCTTCCAACAACCCGCCCGGTCTCGTTCCGGACCGCCGCCTGACGGCCCGCTGCCCGCGGTCACTTCTTGAACGCCGGGTGCTTGCGGTCGCCCTTGCTGAGCAGGTACGCCATCAGGTCGATGGCCTCGTCGTCCGTGAGCGTGTCGAGCAGGCCGGCGGGCATCATCGACACCTTCGACGGGGTGATGCGGTCCACGTCCCCGTGTTTCACGTTCACCATCCCGTTCGGGTCGAGCATGTTGACCATCACCTTGATGTCGGTCCCGTTCAAATTCACGATCCGCCCGCTCACCTTCTTCCCGTCGAGCGTGTCGATGTCCACCGCCTGGTACTGGTCGCTCACCTCCTTGCTCGGGTCGAGCACGCTTTCCAGGAGATCTTTCTGGTTGAACCGCCCGCTCACGCCGGTCAGGTCCGGGCCGACTGCCCCGCCCTCCTGGTCGTAGCGGTGGCAGGCGAAGCACTTGGCCTCGGCGAACAGTTTGCGGCCCGCGTCGAAGTTCCGCCCGCCGGCGGCGATGCCCTTCTCCAGCTTCGGGGTCAGGTCGTCGAGCGTGTGCTTCTTCACGAACGGCCGCGGCTTGCTCACCTCGGCGTTCGTCGCCGGCTTCGCATCCAGGATCGGCTTGAGAGTCAGCTTCTCGGCGTCGGTGAGCGTCTTCTCGGCGTCGGCCTTCATGGCCAGCACGAACTTGGTGAAGCTATTCCCGCCCTTGTACGTCTGGGCCTTGATGAACCACTCGAAGTACGGCTTCCGCAGTTCCGGCGTCCAGCCGACCTTCAACATGCGAAGGGCACGGGCGTACTCCATCTGCTCTTCCTGCGTCGGGGCGTCGGCCAGCAACTTCACGCCTTTCGCCGCCGCTTTCGGCGATTGCAGGTAGACGAACACTTGCAACAACTCGCCGTCCACGAACCGGTTGCCGGTGGGGAACACCGGCTCGTACTTCGCCAGCCACGCCGTGCGTTCGGCGTCCGTCGGCGGGCCGAAGCGGTTGAACAGGACGTGATACACGCGGGTCAGGTCGATCCGCTGTTCGGTGGTCAGCTCGGCGAAGTCCAGTTTGGCGAGCGCGTCGAGGATTTGAGACCGCAGCTTCGGGTCGCCGTTCTTCTTGCCCTCCTTGTCGTGCTGCGGGCACGCGGCCTGACTCCTGGCCAGGGCGAGCGCCGAGCCGATCACCACGTTCGCGTCCGACGCGGTCAGCCCCCGTTCCACCGCCTCCGGCTTCAGGTTCTCCAGGACGGCGCGGGCGAGAAACCGCACGTACCGATCCGACGACGCCAGGTAGACGCCAACGACTGCCAAGTCGCGCCGCTTGCCGAGACACTCCTCCAGCGCCGTCCGCGCCGAGTAGGCGGCGTTGTAACCCGGAGCCTTCGGCCCCCCCATAGGTCGCGGACGCGGCTTGGCCTCGACCGGCTTGGTGTCTTCGGTGCCGGTGTACGTCACGCGGTACAGCCCGCTCTGCACCCGCCGCCCGCCGGTGGCGAAGTACATGGCCCCGTCTTTTTCGCTCACCACGAGGTCGGTCAGCGGCAGGGGTGCCCCGCTGATGAACTCCTCCGTGGTGCCCTTGTAGCTGGCACCGTCCGGCGTCAGGTGGACGGCGTACATCTTGCCGTAGCTCCAGTCGCAGATGAACATGGCGTCTTGAAACTTGGCCGGGAACTTCGCCCCGTAGCCGAACGCCGTCCCGGTCGGCGAACCGGGGCCGATGTCCACGATGCCGGGCAAGTTGTCCGGGTAGTACGCCGGGTACTTGCCGGCCCCGTTCCGCCAGCCGAACTCGCCGCCGGCCACGGCCAAGCACACCCGCGTCGGGCGGTACCACGGGGTGTTCACGTCCCACTCCATGTCGGCGTCGTAGGTGATCAAGTCGCCGTCGCGGTTGAAGGCGGCGTCGTACTGGTTGCGGAAGCCGACGCAGTGCAGGTGCCACTGCTTGCCGTCGGGCGTCACGTGGTACATCGCCCCGCCCGGCCCGTTCACCCCGGCCATGAACCCGTTGCCGTCGGGCATCCGCGGCAGCAGGTGGTCTTCACCCCAGTTTTCGGGCACGGCCGAACTGTCGTACTTGGTCAGTTTGGTCTGGTTGCCGCAGACCACCGTCAGGCGTTTGCCGTCGGGGTGTTTCATGACCGCGTGCGGGCCGTGTTCGCCCAGCCCGCCGTCGTTGTGCCCTTCGAGGCTCCGGAGCAGCTCCACCTTGTCGAGCTTGCCGTCCTTGTCCGTGTCAGTCACGCGGTACAGCCCGCTCGCCTTCCCCTGGTTCAGCACCACGTACAGGGCGTCGAACGCCCAGCACAGCCCTTGCGCCCCGCCGAACGGCTTGCCGTCGAACGTCAGGCCCATCGGCTCCACCTTGACCCCGTCGGTCTTGCCGACCGGCGGCGGGGTGACGACATACATGCCCTTGTCGTACTGGTCGGACACCACCAGCCGGCCGTCGGGGAGCGTCGTCATGCACACCCACGAGCCTTCTTTGTCCTTCGGCACGGAGTACAGCAGTTCGACCTTGAACCCTTTCGCCACCTTGAGCACTTCGGCGGGGGTGGCGGCGGACGGCTTGGCCGGCGGTTTGGGTTGTGCGTGAACGGGAACGAGTAGGGCGAACGCGGCGAGGAGGGCCGCACAGAGCAGACGGGGCATGACAGCCTCGGCGAGAGAGGGCAAAGGGCCTGGCAGTGAATATACCCGACATGCTAGACTTGTGGCACTCCCCGCTCGCGAGGCCGGGTGAAATGGCTCCGACCGACCGGCGTTGTACCTTGCGATGACTGCCGACGAGCTATCGCGGTTGATCGACCGGCACGCGGGGGCACTCGTGCTCTACGCCCGCCAGTGGACCGACGCGCCCGAAGACGTCGTGCAGACGGCCCTGCTGAAGCTGGTGCGGCTCGGCCGCCCGCCCGAGAACCCGGTGCCGTGGCTGTACACGGTGGTGCGGAACGCCGCCCGCGACGCCCAGCGGTCGCAGCGCCGCCGCACGAAGTACGAGACCCGCCGGGCCGAGCACACGCCCGACTGGTTCGACCCCGACTCGGCCACCGGCCTGGACAGCGAGACGGCGACCGAGGCCCTGGCCGAGTTGGCCGACGACGTGCGGGAGATCGTCGTCGCCCACCTGTGGGGCGGGCTGACGTTCGAGCAGATCGCCGCCACCGTCGGCGGGTCGGCCAGCACCGCTTACCGCCGGTACGTGGCCGGCATCGCCGCCCTCCGCTGTTCACTCGGTGTGTCATGCCCGAACCCGAAATGAACACCCCGCCCGACCCGCCGCCCGCCCGCCGCTCGCCGTTCGAGTGGTCTCTCGCCGCGCTCCGACCGGCCGACGCCGATCTCGCCCGCCCTAGCTTCATGTTCAAAGCCGGGCAAGCGTCACGCGACAAGGTGGTGCGGTTCTGGCGGTGGGCGGCCGGCGGGCTGGCGGTGGTGCTGGTGGTTGGGGCGGTGGCCGCGTTCGGCATGGTGACGACGGAACAGCAGCACGCGGCGGCGGTGATCGCCGAACTGCGTGCGGCACAAGTCCACACCCCTCGGCCGGCCGTTGAAACGATCCCCACGCCGCCGCCGACCGAACAGTCGCTGCCGGTCGTCACCCGCCCGGTCGCCCCGCGGCCCACCCCGACGGCGGAGGAAGCGCCGCCGTCGGAGGTGGCCGCCGCGCTCGAACGCCGCCGCAACATCCTCGTCGGCGGGTTGGGACTCATCCCCGACGCCCCACCGCCGGTGTTCCGCCCGGACGCGCCGCCAACGGCCCCCACGTACCCCGGCGTGTTCGCCGCCCCGCGGGTGGTGAAGCAACCGCCGCCCGCCCCGGACCCCGAACCCGACCAACCGTGATGAACCGAACCACTCTCTGCCTGTTCGCCGTTCTGCTCGCCGCACCCGCGTTGGCACAACTCCCCCCGGTGGTCCTCACCGTCGATCCGGCCGCCGAGCCGAAGCCGGCGCTCCGGTACACCCTGTTGCCCGCCGGCCGCGAGCGGGTGAGCGGGAACGCCGCGCTGCACTACGCCAAAGCCGCACTCGCCCGGCCCGCAGTGGACCGTGCGAAAGCGCCGGAGGACGACAAGAAGCTGGCCGCGTGGGGAGACGCCGCACTCGACAAGTTGCCGGTCGATGACGTGAAGGCTTACTTGAAGGGGTTCGCCGCTACGTTTCGTGAGTTGGAATACGGCACGCGGTGCAAAACCTGCGAGTGGTCATCGGCCCCGGCGAGCGGCCCGGCCGCCCTCGACCAGACCATTGCCGCGCAGCCGGTGTACCGCGAACTCGCCCGGATGCTCGCCCTCCGCGTGCGGGTGGAGTTGGCCGAGAGGCGGTACGACGACGCCGTCGCCTCTCTCCGCACCGGGTTGCAGTACGCCAAGCACCTGGGCGAAGGGCCGAGCCTGATCCAGATGCTCGTCGGGTACGCCGTCGCCAACGTGTTCCTCACGCGGGCACAGGAACTGATGGCGTGCCCCGGTTCACCGTCGCTGTATTGGGCGCTGTCGGCGTTGCCCCGCCCGCTCATCGACCCGCGGCCGGGGCTGGATGGCGAGGACGAACTGAACGAGTCATTTCTGCCGGGGGTGGCCGAGTTGCAGAAGGGGCCGGTGTCGGCCGAGAAGGCGCTCGACGCGGCGGAAGCGGCGATGAGGCTGTTCGCGGCGGCCGACGGCGACAACCCGCTCGGCGTGCTCGGCGGGCGGCTGGCCATCAGCGGGAATGCCGCGCTCCACCACGAGGCGGCGAGGAAAGACCTGATCGCCCGCGGGTGGGACAAGAAGTCGGTGGCCGCCATGCCGGCGGTGCAGGCGGTCTACCTGAACTCGTTCGAGGCGTACCGCGAACTGGCCGACGACCACCGCACATGCTTCCTCACCCCGCTGTCGGAGTCGTTCGACGGGCTGGCGAAGGCGACCGCCCGCGTGAAGAAGGCGCAGAAGGAGCGGGCCAACGACACGCTGTTCCAGACGTTCCTGCTCGTGCTGCCGGCGGTCGAGAAAGTTCACCACGCCGGCGCACGCACCGAACGGCGGATCGCCACGTTGCGGGCGGTCGAAGCCGTCCGCATTCACGCCGAAGCCGCCGCCGCACTGCCGAAGGCACTCGCCGACAGCAAGCGAGTGACCGCGCCGACCGACCCGCTGACCGGCAAGCCGTTCGTGTACGCCACCACCGCCGACGGCTTCACACTCAGTTCGCCCGGCGCCGAGAGCGTGCCGAAGGCGCTCGACGTGACCTTCGATGTGAAGGTGCGGAAGTAGGCGTCACCGCTGTGTAACGGTCCAATCCCCTCGGCCTGCTGTCGCGTCGGATGGGTGTTACCATGCGGGGGACTCCCGCTGGTGCCACACAAACCGGAGCCGACCGATGCACCCCCTCTCCCGCCGTCGCTTTCTGTTCTCGACTGCCGCCCTCGCCGCCGCTCCGCTGTTCGCCCGGCTGACCGCCGAGGAGAAAAAGCCGGCCGCCCACAACCCCATCCCGGCCGCCAACACCGCCTTCGGGTGCGACCTGTACGCCAAACTGCGCACGTCCACGGGCAACCTCTTCTTCTCCCCGTTCAGCATCGAGACCGCACTCGCCATGACTGCCGGCGGGGCGAAGGGGAACACCCTGGCCGAGATGCAGAAGGCGTTGCACCTGCCGGCCGACACCGAGAAGGGCAACGCCGGGTTCAAGTCGCTGGTCGACACCCTGAACGGCGACGGCAAGCCGGCCGACAAGCGGGGCTACGAACTGAGCGTGGCCAACGCCCTTTGGGGCATGAAGGGCTACCCTTGGCGGGCCGAGTACCTGAAGGCGTCGAAGGCATCGTTCGGGGCCGGGCTGGAAGAGGTGAACTTCGCCGACGAGCCGACCGCCCGCAAGACGATCAACGACTGGGTGGAGGGCCACACCAACAAGAAGATCAAGGATCTCATCCCGTCCGGCCTGCTCGACGCGGACACGCGGATGGTGCTGACCAACGCCGTCTACTTCAAAGGGACGTGGGAGGTCGAGTTCGACAAGAAGCTGACCAAGGACGGGCCGTTCACCCTCGCCGACGGCAAGAAGGCGGACGTGCCCCTGATGCACCGCACCGACGAACTGCGGTACGCCGAAGGGGACGACTGGCAGGCGGTGGACCTGGAGTACAAGGGGAAGGAGACGGCCATGACCGTCCTGCTGCCGAAGAAGGCGGACGGGCTGGCCGACCTGGAGAAGAAGCTGTCGCCCGAGTTGCTCGCCGGCATGTTCAGAGGGATGAGCCGCCCGAAGGTGATCCTCACCCTGCCGCGGTTCAAGGCGGAGACGAAGTACACACTGAACGACCCGCTGAAGGCGCTCGGCATGAACGACGCCTTCACCGGCAAGGCCGACTTCACCGGCCTGCACACCTCGCCGGAGAAGCTGTTCATTTCGCACGTGCTGCACAAGGCGTTCGTCGAGGTGAACGAGGAAGGCACCGAAGCGGCCGCCGCCACCGCCGTGGTGGTGGCGAAGGCGTCCGCCCCCGTGGACGACCGCCCGAAAGTGTTCAAGGCCGACCGCCCGTTCCTGTTCGTCATCCGCCACACGCCGACGAACACCGTGCTATTCGTCGGCCGGTTCGAGAAACCGTAACTGGTCCCACCACCCGGCGGTTCACACCGCCGGTTCACCTGATCGGAGGATCCCATGACCCGTCTACTGTTCGCCCTCACCGCCGCGGCGGTCGTCGCGTCGGCCGCGCTCGCCGGCGACAAGGACGTGTGCTTCGGCACCAAGATCCACTTCGTCGAGTCGCCCAAAGAGGCGGCGACTCAGGCGAAGAAGGACGAGAAGTTGGTGTTCATCCTGCACGTGAGCGGCAACTTCGAAGACCCGCGGTTCACCTGAAACAACGCCGAAGCGCTCCGTGTGGGCGCACTGACCGACAAGAAGGTGGGCGAGTTCATCAACGAGAATTTCGTGTCGTCGTACCAGAAGGTGGGCACGTTCAAGATCGTCGGCGGGCAGAAGCAGGGCGGCAACGTGGCCGCGTACTTCTGTGCGCCGGACGGCCGCGTGCTGCACGTGGTGGCCGGGCCGGTGGACGGGCCGACCATGCTGGCCGAGGCCAAGTGGGTGGTGGACACACTCCAGGCGACCGTGAAGGAGACCAAAGGCGACGCCGCCAAGTTCAAGGCCGCGTTCCGCAAGGCGCACGCCGACAAGCTGAAGGCCGAGACCGGGCTGGCGGTCGAGGCGGTGACGTGGGACGCCCCCGAGCAGGGCGAGAAAGACGCCCTCACCTACAAGGACCCGACCGGCCAGTCGCTCGCCCCGAAGCTGCCGCCCCCGCCGATCAACGGCCCGGACGTGACCCTCGATGACAAAAAGTTTGACGCCCTCCAGAAGGCCGCGAACGCCGCACCGGGTGCCCGCGAGGCGAAGTGCGGTGTGGGTGGGGGCGGGCGGCGGGTGGTGGTGAACAACCAGGCGGTGGTGAGCCAAATCCTGGCCGCACACTCGCTCGCCAAGATCGAGACCATCTACGGCACCGTGTTCGAGAACGTGCTCGGCGAGAAGGTGAGCACCAAGCCGGTGGACGTGGTGACGCCGTTCCCGTGGGTGGACAAGGACGGGAAGAAGCAGGAGCGCTAAGGGTAGAACCGGGAACGGGGTGACCGGGTGTGTGACGACACCCGGTCACCCCGTTCCCGGTTCCATTCGGGCACACGGTTCCAATTCCGCCACCTCTGCCGGTTACCTCTTCGCACGCTCGGCTCGTCGTCGCACTCCCCTGCTGCCGCACTAACGTTCCCTCCGACTGCAAGCCGATCCCGTCGTGTGACACACACCACGGACGGCGACTCATGCGGCATCTTTTGCCAGTCCTGCTGGTCGTCACGGTCCTGCCGGTCGTCGCTCCGGCTCAACCGGGAGTGGCCGTCGTCCGCGACTTCACGCCCACTTGCTCCGAGCGGTATTTCGTCACCCTCTTCGGCGGGCAGGGCGACCTGTTCCGCCCGCGGACGGCGCACACCTGGGCCACGTTCGTCCGCACCGCCGGCACCCCCACCAGCGAACGGGTGGTGGCCGAGGACACCATCAGTTGGTTGCCGGTCACACTCGACGTGCGGCCGTGGGCGCTCAGGGCCGAGACGGGGGTGAACTTGACCTTGCAGCAGACGTTCGACTTCATGGGGTCGCACCACCGCAAGCGGGTGGTGGCGTGGGGGCCGTACGAGATCACCGCCGAGCGGTACGCGCAGGCGATGAGCCAGAAGGCGCTGCTCGAGTCGGGGACCGTCCGCTACCACTCGCTCGGGCTGTTCGGCCGCAAGCCGGACGTGATGCACTGCGTGGACGGCGTCACCCGCATCGACGCCGAGTGGGAGCGGAAGGACAACCCGTCGCGGTGGTTCGGCGAGGCGGCCACCGGGCAGGCCACCCGGTCGGCCGTGCGGAGCGGGTTCCTCCTCAACCCGACCGTCACGCACGACTGGCTGATTCACGTCATCAACCCGACCGGGTACAAGCTGACCGTGCGGCAGTTGTACGGCCGCCCGCTGCTCGGCGTCGCCCGCTGACCTTGAGTGTCGGCGGGGGGGCCCCGGAACGCCGCCACCCCCCCCCCCCGTGTACCCGCAAACCAACCCCCCCCACGCCGGGGCCACCCCGCCCTAAAACGCGAACAACGGCGGGGGGGCCCCCCACCGGGGTGGGGGGCGGGGGGC
>JANNQE010000255.1:0-3198 GCA_031441625.1 Planctomycetia bacterium | reverse complement strand
TCACTTGCGAGTAGCACCCGCAGGGCGTCGTCCACGGCCGCCTCGCCGTGGGTGGCCGCGCGGTGCAGCACGGCCAGGTACTCCTTCGCCTGCCGCCGCTCGTCGTGCCGCTCGCCGAACCGGTCGTACGCCAGGCGGAAGCGGGTGGTCGGGAACAGGTCGTCGCGGTACGCGGACCGGGCGAACGCCCCCGGCTTGCGGACCAGCGAGTCGATGACGTGCCGGTCGTGGACCGCGTGCCGGTCCCGGCCGACCAGCCGCGGCAGCGTGTCCACGAGCGCGTCGGCGTACCAGATCTCGACGCGGTCAGCGTGCAGGCGGGCCTCCACCCACTCGCCGATCAGCCGGCTGTGCACCGAGTACGTGCACCGGCGGATGTGGATCAGGCTGCCCGAATCGACCCGGCACCGACCAGCCGGCCAGCCGGCCAACCGGGTGTCGGGTAGCGGCTTCAACGCCGCCACCTCCTCGGCGACGCGGTCCCGCCGCCCGCCGTTGCGGACGGCCACCAGGTCGCGGAGGAAGATCGCGTACTCGTCGCGGCTGGCGAATTCGCGGCTCCCGCGGAGGAGCAGCGCCTGATCGACGACCGTCTTGAAGTGGCCGTGGGACGACTCGGCGTCGCCGTTCTCGTGCGCCTGGCGGACGTTGATCCGCTGGCCGGCCAGCCGGTCGTGGTCGAGCAGGTCGCGGTAGCGGGTCTGGAACTCCCGCGTCGCCGACAGGTTGTTGACGGCCGCACTCAGGCTGTCGCTGCGGTGCTTGCGGGGCACCCCGCCGAGTTCCCACAGGGCGTTCTGCAGGCCGTCGGCGAGGGCCTCGAACGACTCGGACGCGCACACCGTCACCGACTCACAGTTCGAGTACGTGAGGACGAAGTGGTACACCAGGTGGTCGAAGGGTCGGCGGGCGATGGTGACGCCGAGGCCGTTCATGCAGGTGAAGTCGGACGCGGCCAGGTCGCCGGCCGCATGCACCTGGCGGAAGATGGCGAGCTTGGCCGGCCCGACGGTGGCCCGCCACTGCCGCACGCGCCGCTCGAACGTGCGGCGGTGGGAGTCGAAGAACTGGCCGGGGTGCTGCCGGCGGAGCCAGTCGAACAGGGTCTTGGCCATGAGCCGCGGCTCGGCCCGGAGTCGCTCCTCGACCTCGGCCCAGACGTCGGCGAACGGGTCGGACCGGGTACGGTACGTGCGGGGCAGCTTGGGACGCGCGCTGGGCAGCGGGGCATCGTCGCGGTAGCGACGGGCGGTCTTGTCGGACATCCCTGTCCTCCGGGCCGCGTGGGCCAACGGGATTCCCTGGTCGAGAAAGTGCCGCAGCTTGCGGACTTGGCCGTCCGTGACCATCGCAGCCCTCCCAGTTCGCGGAGAACGCCTATGGCCACACCCGGCTCGGGCGGGAACTCGAGTTGTCGGTCGAAGGGAAAACTGGTTGACGCCCTACAGGTCTGCGCCGAACCACCCTGGAGAAACGCAACGTCAACATGAATCTTCACTTAGGCTCACCTAACGTTCCTGGGGCGGCGTCTGACATGCCGGCCCGCCGGCCCTCGCGGTAGCACCGCCAGACCTCCTCACCATACGGCAGGCCCAGGAACACGAGTACGGCGGCGATCACCGTCACCAGATACGACGCCGGCAACGGTGGGTCCTTCAGCCGCAAGCCGAAGTCCGCGGACTCGCTCCCCAATCCGACCAGGGCTTGGGCCTGGCCCCAATAGAGGCACACGACGAAGGAGATCGCCATGAACGGGAGCACTTCCAGGAAGCTGTGGACGTGCTGCTCGATCGGCGTCACGGTCCGCTTGGTCACCGCGTAGGACACGTCGTACAGGGCCATCGCCAAGTGGGCGAAGTATGTGAGAATCATTAGGAGAATCACGAGGGCGTTGATGTCGAGCAGCAGCCCCAAGAGGATGGGTATTCCCACGACCGTGATCATCAGGTAGTGGAGGACAGCTTCCCGCAGCCCGCTCGTCGCCTCGATCCGCGACCGCCGGTGGCAGACGTAGTCCGCGAGCCCAGGGATGGGATGATCCACCCGGGCACCAGGAAGTAGAGCATGTAGTTGTTGGCGATCTGCTCGACGTTGTTCATCGGGCGCCCCCGGGGCAGTGGGTCAGTTCTTGCCCAGCAGCGGTCGCAGCAGCCGATTGCCGAACGGCAGCACGCCATAGTAATCGTCCTTGAACCGCGGGTCGTAGTGGTGCTGCTGGTGTTCCTCCGCCAGCCGGGCAAACTCCCGGGATCGCATCACCCACCGCAGCCAGCGGGGCGCACGCGCGACGCGCGCGGCGGCCGTCATGTGGTAGTATCGGTGGAGGACCTGGGTGAACATCGCGCACCCCGGCATGAGGGACGCCGGGATGCCCGCGGCCGGACCCAGCACGACCCACAGCAGGAGGGCGATGTACGGCTGCGGCGTCACGAAGTACACCGACCAGTAGTGGAGGAAGCACTCGACGCCGCGAATCGTGATCCCGTGCTTGGTGCACCGAAGCCCGTAGTGAACATTCCACCACGGTTGATACCTGGCTTCCACTTGCTGGTGGGCTACCGCGGGCACAGCTTGGCCGTCTTCCAACTGGTCACGGTGATGGTGCGCGTGGCGGTGGTGTGCTTTCCAGTGGTGGACGTAGTGCGGGTACAGCAGCCAGCGGAGTGGGCCGCGATGCACGATCCGCCAACGGCCGTGCCAGATGTTCCGGTGGATCAGGTAGTCGGCGTGTGCGGTGGCCGCGTACCCGATCACCCCGCCGGCGAACACCAGGATGACGACAACCATTCGCGACGGTCTCCTCGCCGAACAGTGCAGCTCAGTGACGCGCGAACCGCCGAGGCGGTCCTCCCCGTCGCGATACTTTGGCGCGATCACTGTAGCGGAAAGTTCGGCCGCGTGCCAGCCCGGCTGGACTCCGCTGTCAGGCCCCATTAGAAATGTCCGCTGTTTGCCCCCAATAGAATTGTCCGCTTTTGGGGTGTCCCGACTTCACCCAATCGCCTTCTTCCGCCACGGGTGATCTGCCGCCGGCTTCCGCTGACCTGATCCCACCGAGGAATGGCACTTCCACGTGTATCTGAGCGGGTTCGGCGCGAACCTTCGGCGGGGACGCACAGGCCTCCGGATTGTCTGGATTTTGACGGCGTTTCCGCCTTGGTCGCGAGGTCTTCCGCCGCTACGGTTCTGGCGGCGTCG
>JANNQE010000254.1:0-2892 GCA_031441625.1 Planctomycetia bacterium | reverse complement strand
CACCCAGGGCTTCCGCCCTGGGCTACATCCGACGGCCGCTTCGCGGCGTGGTGTTGGCGTGTTGTTCTCGCACCCCGAGCGGGTTTTTTATACCCCGCCCGGAGCGAGCAGAACAATTCAGACGGCTCACCTACTTCTTGCCGAACTCGTAGGTCCAGCTCCACACGGCCCGCTTGCCGGGGGCGATGTCGAGCGGCACATACGGCTCCGGGCAGAGGGTGCTGCCGATGCCCCACACGTTCACCTTCTTCAGCGGCTTGTCGCCCGTCACCCGCACGCTCACGCCGGTCGGCAGGTGCCTCATCGTGATGCGGTGCTCCTTCGCGTCGGTGGTGCCGTGCCCGCCCACCTCGGCGAAGATGCTCCCCTTGTCCAGCGGGCCGGTGAGCGACAGCGTCTTGCCGTCCAGCTTCACCAGTTCCTTCCACCGCTCCTTCGGGGCGTCGGCTTTTGGTGTGAACCCGAACTCCAGGGTGTAGTTCTTGCCCACCGGGTCGGCGTCCACGTTGAAGAAGTTGTGGTTGTAGCAGTCGGTGGCGATGGCCAGCTTGCCGGTGTTTTCCAGCACGTGCTGGATCCGCACCTCGGCGTCCTGCACGGCGACGATTTTGGTGTACTTGTACCCGTACCCGCTCACGGCACTCAGGCTCTGCTCGAACGTCACCTTGCTGTCGGTGGTCGTGGTCTTCCACTCGCCCGGCTTCACGATCTTGTACTTGCCGAAGAAGTTGTACTTCTCGTCCTTCGCCTTCTCCAGTTCGCCCACGCCCACCTTCACGAACGTCTCGCCCGGCTTGGCCGTGTCGTAGCCCAGCGGCGACGAGTTGCCGAACTCCTCACACGGGCCGACGATGTCGTCGTTCCCGGTCGGGTCGTGCTTGTCCTTCCACGGGCCGAACAGCTTGTGCTTCCCGAACTGCACGCCGAACACGCCCGACCAGTCGAACCGCGTGCCGCGGTAGAACCCCTTCTCGGCGTCGGGCAGATACACGGTGAGTGTGAGCTGATCAGATTTGAGGGTGTGCGTCGGGTAGTCGGCGGCGAAGAGCGGGGTGACGGCGAGGAGGAGTGCGAGCGGGGAGAGGGAGCGGGGCATGACGGGACCTCGGGGAAGGTGAGAGAAGAGTACAGAGACCTCACCCCCCCGTCCCCCCACTCCATGACAGGGAGAGGGGGTGACTGTTCGACCTCACCCCCCCGTCCCCCTCTCCCCTGGGAGTGGGGGTGACTGTTCGACCTCACCCCCCGTCCCCCTCTCCCAGGGGAGAGGGGGTGTTCAAGCTGCTGAGGTTCCTTCCCGCTCGCCGACGCACCGACACGTCATCGCCTTGAACACCCCCTCTCCCCTGGGAGAGGGGGACGGGGGGTGAGGTCTATTCTCCCGTCTGCTACCATGTGCGTAGCCACCCCCGGAGTTCGCCGATGCCGCACTACGACGACGACGACTTCGATCGTCCGCCGCGGCGGTCCGCGCCGCCGTCAAGCAACGGCGGCAGTGTCATCCCGTGGGTGCTCGTCGGGCTGCTGGCGGTCGCGCTGCTGGCCGCCGGCGTGGGGCTGTTCGCGGTGTGGCCGAAGGGGAGTGCGACCGCGACCGACCCGGACGCCCAGCCGCGGGACATCACGCCGAAAAGCCCGCCCGACGCCGAGGAGCGGGAGGCGGTGGACGTGTTCAAGGGGGCGAAGGATGCGGTGGTGAACGTGGACACGGTGGTGCTGCGGCGGAACCTGCAAACGCGGGGCACCGACGTGATCCAGGCGGGCACCGGGTCGGGCTTCGTGTGGGACGACGAGGGGCGGGTGGTGACCAACTTCCACGTGGTGCGGGAGGCGATCAAGAGCGGGCTGACGCTGCGGGTGGTGCTGGCCGACCGCTCCGAGTGGAAGGTGACGGTGGTCGGCGTGGCCCCCGAGTATGATTTGGCCGTGCTGAAGATCAACGCCCCGCCGGGGCAACTGAAGAAGATCAAAGTGGGCACCTCGCGGGATCTGGAAGTGGGCCAGAAGGTGTACGCCATCGGCAACCCGTTCGGGCTGAGCCTGACGCTCACGAAGGGCATCGTGTCGGCCCTCGACCGCGAGATGGACTCGCCGGCGAACACGCCCATCACCGGGGTGATCCAGACCGACGCGCCCATCAACCCCGGTAACAGCGGCGGCCCGCTGCTGGATAAGGACGGCCGGCTGATCGGCGTGAACACGGCCATCGCCACGGCGAAGGAGGGCGGGGGCAACGTGGGCATCGGGTTCGCCGTGCCGGTGGACACGGTGAACTGGGTGGTGCCGCAACTGATCCAAAGCGGGAAGATGCAGAAGCCCGACCTGGGGGTGAAGCTGGTGGACCAGGTGCGGCTGCGGCGGGCCGGGTACGACCGCGGGGTGATGATCGAGGAACTGGGTGCGGGCGGGCCGGCGGCGCAAGCCGGGTTGCGGGCGCTGGCCGTGGACCCCCGCACGCGGGAGGTGACGCCGGGCGACGTGATCGTGAAGGTGAACGGCACCGACGTGAAGGGGAACGCCGACTTCGAGCAGACGATGAACCGGCACAAGCCGGGCGAGCGGGTGAAGCTGACCGTCGAGCGCGACGGCAAGACGCTCGAAGCGGAAGTCATCCTGCGCGGGGTGTGAGGGGGTCGGACAAACTTGCGGAGCAGCACGGCGTCCGACTCGGTCAGCCGCGAGGCGTGATCGATCAGTGTTCGCAGCCGCGGGGTCATCACAGATATGTTGCCGCCGACAGGCGAGTTGTGCGGGGTGCCGTTGCCCCGATCCCAGAGTTTACGCTGCAATTGCAGGTGTTTTGGTTTCTCGCGGTCGGTAACTCACCTCTTTCGGGAGTGGCTGAGCGTGTAGGTACGCTGCATACGCTCGCACCCAAACTTTGCTGAGGAC
>JANNQE010000253.1:0-7325 GCA_031441625.1 Planctomycetia bacterium | reverse complement strand
GAGACCGCCGCCCGCGTGTCCCGTTGCAGTGTTTTCACCGTCACCATCCGCGGCACGGCGATTCAGCAGCAGCCGGCAGGAGCAGCGCACCTCGACTGTACGGGGCCGGACATGAGCACCACCGGTGACGCCCGCGGCAGCGGTTCGCGCTGGCCGGGGCCGGGTTCGTCGGCGGGGTGTTCGCCGCCCAACTGCCCTTCCAAATCGGGACCGGCTGATGGGGGCACCGGCTGCAACTCCACCTGAGCGCGTACTCGACGTACCGCTTCCGGAGCGAAATCATCCGTCGTGAGATGCGCGGGCGAAACGATGGGCCGGGGTGGTTGCCTCGTATGGCCGTCGTTAGAATGGCCCCTCTCCGTTGGCTCGCGCTCTCACTCGTCTCGTCGTCAGGGGTTCGCTCATGCCCGTGTCCCACCGTTGCCTGAACCCGGCGTGCGCCCGCGCCACCCTCGCCCCCGATTCGGTTGCCGGCAGGCGGGTGAAGTGTCCGGGGTGCGGCCAGCCGATCAACGTCCCTTCGAGCAGCACGACCACCGTCGCCCGTCCGTCCACGGTGGACTCAGCAGGCGAGACGGCCCGACCGACGGCCGCCACCGTGACGCAGGCCGCGCCGGCCAGGCAGGTCGGTCGCTTCGTCGTGCGGGGCAAACTCGGCGAGGGGGCGTTCGGGGCGGTGTACCGGGCCTACGACCCGCACCTCGACCGCGAGGTCGCCCTGAAGGTGCCCCACGCGGCGGTGCTGGACTCGCCCAAGCGGGTGGAGCGGTTCCTCCGCGAGGCCAAGGCCGCCGCCAACCTGCGGCACCCGCACATCGTGCCCGTGTTCGACGCCGGCACCGACAACGGCCAGCACTACATCGCGTCGGCGTTCATCAACGGTCAGAAGCTGGCCGACGCCGTCGAGGCGAGCGACGGCGGGTTGGAGTTCGAACGTGCCGCCCGGCTGGTGCGGGAACTGGCCGAGGCCCTCGCCTACGCCCACGAGCAGGGGGTCGTCCACCGCGACGTGAAGCCAGACAACGTGATGCTCGACGCCGTCGACCGCGTCCACCTGATGGACTTCGGACTGGCCGCCCGGCAGGACGCCGAGTCGAAGTTGACGAACGACGGGGCGATCATGGGCACCCCGAGCTACATGGCCCCGGAGCAGGCGAGGGGCGACACGGCGGCGGTCGGCCCGGCGGCCGACCAGTACGCCTGCGGGGTGGTGTTGTACGAACTGCTCACCGGCAAGACTCCGTTCAGCGGACCGGTGCCGGTGGTCATCCACAATCAGATTCACACCGACCCCGAGCCGCCGTCCAAGCTCCGCCGCACCATCCCGAAAGACCTGGAGACGGTCTGCCTGAAGGCGGTGAGTAAGCGAATCGAGGACCGCTACCCGAACTGCCAGGCGCTGGCCGACGACCTGCGGCGGTGGGTGGAAGGTGAGCCGGTTTCCGCCCGGCGGCTGGGGGCGGTGGAAAGAGCGGTGCGGTGGGTACGGAAGAAGCCCGCCCTGGCCGGGCTGGTGGTGTCGGGCGGGCTGGCGGCCATGCTACTGGCAGTGGCAGTAGTATTCGCCCTGCTCAGCGTGTTGGCGGTGCAGGGACAAGTCGAAGCGGTGCATCAGAAGGCGATCGCGGAGGAGCAGAAGGGGATCGCGGAGGCGAACGCGAATGATGCGGTCGTTGCCAAGGAGGAGGCGGAAACGCAGAAGGGGATTGCGGAAGACAGGGCGAGGGAGTCGGAAGAGGCCAAGAGAGAGGCTGAGAGGAAGGCGGATGAGGCCAAACTGGCGACGGTAGCCCTCGCCGAGTCGCGGGAGAAGGAGAGAGCCGCCCAGAAGGAGTTGGACAGCCAGCGGGACGGGTCGGCGATGTCCGAGTACGGCCGGCAGGTGCAGCTCGCCCACCAGTGGTGCCTGCAGAGCAACCACGCGTCCGCCCTCAAGTTACTGGCTGAGACCCGCCCGCCGTTCCGCGGGTGGGAGTGGGAACTCGTCCGCAGGGCGTCCGACGAGGGGCGGTTCGATGAGAACCTGGTCCGGGAGGGCGGGAACCGCGACCGCCTGTGGCCGATGTCGTTCAACCACGACGGCACCCGGGCGGTGACCGGGTCGTGGGATTCGTCCGCCCAGATTTGGGAGATCGACGACGACAAGCGAAAGCCGATCCCGTTGATCGGCCACACCGCGATCGTGACCAGCCTGGCGTACAGCGGGGACGGCAAGCGGGTCGTCACCGGGTCGTGGGACCGGACGGCCCGGATCTGGAGCACCGACCCCACCTTGCAAACGGAGCGGGAGTTACTCACCCTGTCGGGGCACACCGACGGGGTGACCGGGGTCGCTTACGGGCCGGACGGCAAGTGGGTGGTCACCGGGTCGTGGGACCGGACGGCCAAGATCTGGGATGCCGAAACCGGGGAGGAGAAGCTCACGCTCCGCGACGGGCACACCCACTGGGTGACCGGGGTGGCCGTCAGCCGGGACGGGGGCCTGGTGGCGACCGCCTCCCACGACCACACCTGCGTGGTGTGGGAGGCCGCCACCGGGAAGAAGCTGGCCACCCTGTCGGGGCACACCGGTGGGGTGACCGGCGTCGCCTTCAGCCACGACGGCAAGCGAATCCTGTCCGGCTCGCTCGACGGCACCGCCAGGGTGTGGGACATCACCGACACCGGCAACGTGAAGGTCGCCCGCACCCTCGACAGGCACACCGCCGCCGTGCTGTGCGTGGCGTTCAGCCGCGACGGCACGCGCATCCTGACCGGGTGCGAGGACCGGCGGGCCCGGCTGTGGGACGCGGACAAAGGGGAACTGGTGCGGGAACTCGAACCCCACTCGGGCGGGGTGACGTGCGTGTCGTTCAGCCCGATCGGCCGGCGGTTACTCACCGGCTCGTGGGACCGCGTGAGCCGCCTGTGGGACTGGCACGGCAAACCGACCGTCGGCGGCAGACGGCAGCACACCCCGCCGGTGAACGCCGTCGCCCTCAGCCCACACGGACGGTGGTCGGTCACGGGTCTGCCGGACGGCACGACCAAGGTGTGGGACGCCCCCACCGCCGAGGAGCGGTTCACCCTGAGCAAGCATGGCCGCGGGGTGACGTGCGTGGCGTACAGCCCGGACGGCAAACGGCTGGCCACTGGGTCGGCCGACCGGACGGTCAAGGTGTGGGACGCCACCAACGGCCAACTGCGGCTCACCCTGGGTGGGCCGGCCTGGCACCAGGACGTCGTCGCGGCGGTGGCGTTCAACCACGACGGCAACCGGGTGATCACCGGCTCGTGGGACAAGACCGCCAAGGTGTGGGACGTCGGCGGCGACCGGGCGAAATTACTGTTCACCATCGACACGCCGACGGCCGCGGTGGCGGCGTTGGCGGTGAGCACCGACGGCGAACTGGCGGTCGTCGGGTCCCTCGACGGCTCGACACGGGTTTGGGACATGGGCGCACGAATCGAACGCGACGTCTTCAAGAGCCCGTCACCGGTCCGGTCGGTGGCCGTCAGCCCGGACAAGAAGTGGGTCGTCGCCGGCACGGCGGACGGCGCCGTCCGCGCGTGGGAGAGGGGCGGGGCCCAGAAGAAACTGTTCGAGAGGGTGGGGAACGGGGCGCTCTCTCTGGCGTTCAGCCCGGACGGCGAACTGGTGGCGGCCGGGTACGGCGACGGGGTGTGTCGGGTCGCCAAGTTGAAATCAGGTATCGCCAAGCCCGACCTGACAAGCGACCATGGCGGCCCCATCGCTACCGTGTTGTTCAGCCCGGACGCGAAGCGACTGGTGACCGCGTCGGCGGATGGCACCACCCGCGTGTGGGACGTCAACACCGGTCAGGAGTTCCCGCCGGTTCGCGGGCACAAGAACACCGTCCGGTCGGCCGCGTTCAGCCCGGACGGCAAGAGGGTGGTGACCGCGTCCGACGACGGCACCGCCCGCGTGTGGGACGCCGCACTCACCGCCATGATCCCGCTCGCCGGGCACGCCGGCCCGGTGTCGACCGCCGCGTTCAACCCGGACGGCGACCGCGTGCTCACCGGCTCGGCGGACGGCACCGCCCGGGTGTGGGACCCCAGTACCGGTAAAGAGGTGTCGGCGTACGCGAAGCACACCGCCGCCGTCCGGGCGGTGGCATTCAGCCCGGACGGCGTTCGGGCGGTCACCGGGTCGGCGGACCAAACGGCCCGGATCTGGACCCTCGCCAAGCTAGACGAAGGGGTCCAGCTCAAAGGCCACACCGGCGGGTTGAACGCCGTCGCCTTTGGTCCCGACGGGAAATGGGTGGTGACCGCGTCCGACGACGGCACCGCCCGAGTGTGGGACGCCGCTACGGGCGGTGAGGTCAGTTCACTCATCGGGCACAAGGGGGCGGTGCACGCGGCGGTACTCAGCGCCGACGGCGAACTGGCGGCGACCGCCGGCGCGGACGGCAGCGCCCGGGTGTGGGAGGTGGCGACGAAGAAACAGTTGCTCGAACTCAAGGGCCACACCGGGGGAGTTCAGGCGGTGGCATTCGCCAGGGATGGTAGGCGTGTGGTCACCGGCGGGGCGGACGAGACGGTGCGGGTGTGGGATCTGAAGACCGGCACACTGCTGCTGTCCGTGGACGGGCGGAGCGGGCCGGTCTACTCCCTGGCGTTTGACACGGCCGGCACCCGCCTGATCACCGCCACCGGCAACGGGGCCGCCCGCGTGTGGGACGCCACCCCGAAACCGCCCGCCAAATAGTGACGCACATTCATCCACCTGATCATCATGCAGCCGAGGTGGTTTCGTGACCGTTCGCCTCGTGGTCACCGCCGGACCGCACGCCGGCAAGGAGTTCGCCTTCGACCGGCACGACACGTTCCTGGTCGGCCGGACGAAGGACGCCCACCTGCAACTGTCCTACGACGACCCGTACTTCTCCCGCCGGCACTTCCTGGTTGAGGTGAACCCGCCCCGTGTGCGGGTCATCGACCTCGCCAGCCGCAACGGCACCCACGTCAACGGCCAGCGGGTCGAGTCCGCCGAATTGAACGACGGCGACACGGTGAAGGCCGGGCACACCGTCTTCCGGGTGATCGCCCCGCCGCCCGACCTGGACGACCTGGTGACGCAACAACTCCCTCTCGCCGACGCCACCCGCGTCGAACTCACCCGGACCGCCGCACCCGCAGACGGCCCGCCCGTCATCCCCGGCTATCGCATCGGCTCGGCCATCGGCCGTGGAGGGATGGGGGTGGTGTACCGCGGGGTGCGGACCGCGGACGGGGCGCGGGTGGCGGTGAAGGTCATCACCCCGGCGGCGGGGGTGAAGGAGAAGGCGATCGAGCGGTTCGTGCGGGAGGCCGAGGTGCTGTGGGCCCTGTCGCACCCGCACATCGTACGCTACTTGGACAGTGGCACCGCCGGCGGGGTGGTGTATCTCGTGATGGAGTTGGTGGACGGGCCGGACGCCGGTCACATCCTGAAAACCAAGGGGCCGATTTCTGTGCCCATCGCCGTGCGGATGGCGTGTCAGATGTTGTCGGGGTTGGCCCATGCCCACCATCAGGGTTACGTCCACCGGGATGTGAAGCCGAGCAACCTGCTCGTCGGCGGCCCCCGCGGTCAGAGGGCGGTGAAGGTGGCCGACTTCGGGCTGGCCCGCGCGTACGACGAGTGCAAGCTGAGCGGGGTGACGATGCAAGGGGAGATCGGCGGCACGCCCTTGTACTTGGCCCCTTCGCAGGTGACGCACTACCGCGATGTGAAGCCGGCGGCCGACCAGTCCTCGGCCGCCGCCACCCTGTACGCCCTGATGTGCGGAGTGCCCCCCATCGATATGCCGAAGGATACCGCTCGTCAGATCGCTGCGCTGGTGAACGGGTCACCCGTGCCCGTCCGCAACCGCCGGGCGGAGGTGCCGGCCGAACTGGCCGAGGTGATTCACACAGCGCTCGCCCGCGACCCGGCCGACCGCTTCCCCGACGTGTCCGCCTTAAGCACCGCCCTGCTGCCGTTTGCCGTATGACCGTGACCAGGCGGCCCGGATGTGTGAGCCTCACTTCCCCCGCGAGAGCTTGAACAGGTCGGTGCCCATTTTCATCAGGCATGGGGTGTCGTTCTTGGCGTCGTAGGCGAGCCAGGTCAGCCCGCCGATGCCCTTCAGGTCCTTCGGCGGGGGGATCGGCTTGCCCCAGGTCGCCCCCGCGTCGGTGATCTCGGTCACGCCGTCTTTGGTGATGGCGAACAGGTGCCTCGCGTCCTTCCCGAACACCGGCCAGAAGCGACCGTCCTTCAGGTCGCACACCTTCGCCCACGTCTCGCCGGCGTCCTTCGTCACGATCAGCGCGACGTCCACCAGCCAGTAGACCTACCCCCACTGATCCACCCTACCGGGTGGTGCCGACGCAGTAGAGGTACTTGCCGCCCTTGATGTACAACCGCCCGTGGGCGACCGCCGGTGACGCCGGGGAGTCGTCGCCCAGGTCGTTGGTCGCCAGCGTCTCGAACTTCTCTCCGACCGGCACCACCGTGCTCTTCCCGCCGCCGGCGAAGTACAGCCGACCGTCGGCCGTCAGCACCGGGCTGGCCGACGTGTTCACGCCGTTGGGCAGTCGCTCGGCGTACACCTTCTTGCCGGTCGTCAGGTCGAGGCACCGCAGCACGTCCTTGTCGGCCCGGTACACGTGCCCGCCGGCGATGACCGGCGACGAGTACCCTTCGGGGATGGGGCTGAACGTCCACTTGACGTGCGTCTTGGTCACGTCGCCGGTTCCCGTCGGGTCGATGGCCACGCCCGGACCGCCGCGGCCGTTCTCGGCGTACACCAGCCCGTCGGCGAACACCGGCGTCGGCACGTCGCCCTTGTTCTTCGCGGTCCAGATCACTTCGCCGTCGGTCGGGTTCAACCCTTGCACCGCCCCGGACGCCGCGACCAGCAGTTGCGGCTTGCCGCCCACGTCCACCAGCACCGGCGTGGTGTGGTTGAAGCCGGCGTCGGGCCGCTTCTTCTCCCACTTGATGTCGCCGGTCTTCGGGTCGAAGGCGATCAGCCGCGACTCGGCCGACTTGGTGCCGTCGGCCAGCACCAGCACGTTCCCGCCGGCGATCACCGGGCTGGTGCCGATGCACACGTCCCAGGCGTGCGGGGTGATCTCCTTCCGCTACACCTCCTTGCCGTCGGTGTCGATCGCCACCAGCTCGGACGAGCCGAACAGGGCGTACACCCGCGTGCCGTCGGTGCAGGGGGTGGGGGCGGCGTACCCGCCGCGGAAGTCTTTGAGCTGCCACGGGCCGGGCGGGACGGTCACGTCCCACTTCAGCGTGCCGTCGGTGGCGGAGTAGCAGGCGACGTGGTGTTCGGGGAACTCGG